>NZ_JBNDHZ010000002.1:0-121285 GCF_056755355.1 Luteibacter sp. HAY1-4A | reverse complement strand
AGATGTGTATAAGAGACAGCCCCCCGCCCGACCTCCACCCCAGGTCGCGGCACGCTTTTCGCCATGGCCCTGGCGGCCGGCCTCGCGGTCGCTTCCATCTACTACAACCAGCCCATGCTCGGGGTCATGTCCTCGTCGCTGCACGACGTGCGCGTCAGCGGCTGGATTCCTATGCTCACCCAATTGGGTTATGCGGCGGGGCTGCTGCTCTTGTTGCCGCTCGGCGACATGTTGGAGCGGCGGCGGCTCATCGTCGTGCAGTTCGGCGTGCTGGCGCTGGCGCTGGTCGTGATGGCGCTCGCGCCCGGTCTTGTCGTGCTCGCCGTCGCATCCATCCTCGTCGGCGCGGCCGCGACGGTGGCGCAGCAGATCGTGCCGTTCGCCGCGATCCTTTCCGCACCGGAGAAGCGTGGTGCGGCCATCGGCACTGTCATGAGCGGCTTGCTCACGGGCATCTTGCTGAGCCGCACGCTCGCCGGCATCGTGTCGAGTGTCGCCGGCTGGAGGGCCATGTTCTGGTTGGCCGTGCCTCTTGCGGTGGTGGGTGCCGTGCTTATGGCGCGGAGTCTGCCCGCGCATCATCCCGCGAAGAAGCTGCGCTATCGCGACCTGCTGGGTTCGCTCATCCACCTCTGGCGCGATGAACCGGCGCTGCGCCGTGCGGCCGCGACGCAGGCGCTACTCTTTGCTTCCTTCTCCGCGTTCTGGACGACGCTGGCGCTTCGTCTCGCCGAGCCGCCGTTGAACCTCGGTGCCGCATCGGCGGGCCTGTTCGGCATCGTCGGCGCGGTCGGTGTGGCGATGGCGCCCGTGGCGGGACGTGTGGCGGACCGGCGTGGTCCCGCTCCGGTGATCGCGCTGGGTGCTGCCGCCACCATCGTGGCGTGGCTTGTGTTCGGGTTGTGGCCGAGCCTCGCCGGACTCGTCGTGGGCGTGATCGTGCTGGACTTCGGCGTGCAGATCGCGCTGGTGTCGAACCAGCACCTGATCTACGGCCTGCATCCCGAGTACAAGAGCCGTTTGAATACGTTGTTCATGACCACGATGTTCCTGGGCGGCGCACTGGGCTCGTTCCTGGCCGCGACCGCCTGGCACCATGGCGGCTGGACGGCGGTGTGCGTGCTCGGCGGCGTATTGCCGATCGGAGCGTTGCTGCTCAGCCTCGCGCGGCGCCGAAAGAATGCCTTGCTAGGTGGGCGCCAGCGACTCGATTGAGGGTATCCGCTACGGGCGCGGCAGCTTACGGTTTCGCCCCTAGCCCCGCCTTTCGGAGAGTCCATGAATAACCCGACCATCGACCGCCGCGCTTTTCTCGTGCGCGCAGGCGCCGTGACAGCCAGCGTGGGACTGGGAGCTGTACTCAGCCGAACGGCAATGGCGGCTTCGGGTGCTTCCCAGAGCGACATCGGCGTCATGCAGACGGCGCTTGCGCTGGAGCACGAGGGAATTGCCGCCTACCGGCTTGCTGGCAAGAGTGGCCTGCTTTCCGCGGGCACGCTGAAGGTCGCCACCATCTTCATGGGTCACCACCAGATACATCGCGACTCCCTGGCGAAGCTCATCATGCAGGCGGGCGGCAGTCCGGTCGAACCTCAGTCGGACGATCGCTACGTCGCCGAACTCAAGCTGGGGCAGCTGAAGTCTGAAGGTGATGTCGTCGCCCTCGCTACGTCCCTGGAACGCGGTGCCGCCAGCGCCTATATCGGCCAGGTCACTTCGTTGAAAGACCCCAAGCTCGCCAAGCTGTTCGCATCGATTTCCGCCGACGAAGCGATCCATTGGACCACGCTCAACAACGCAGCGGGCATCGCTATTCCCGCCTCGGCTTACGTGTTCGGTTGAATGAAACCTCAGACGAGCGAGCCTGCAACGGTGGCCCTGCGTCGGTTCATTCGTGACGCCGGGGCATGCCTTGTTCTGGTGGCCGGCATGGATCGGGTTATGGCATCCGAGGACGATGTGACCATGGGTAAAACGCAATACCAGAATACTTGCGGCGGTTGCCATTCCGTGGACGAGGACCGCATCGGACCGCGTCACCGGAACATCGTTGGACGGCCGGTCGCCAGCGTGCCGGGCTACGATTACTCGACGGCATTGAGGATGCTCGGTGGCAACTGGACGCCGCAACGTCTGGACCAATGGCTGAGCGGCACCCAGAAAATGGCGCCCGGCAGCAAGATGTATATCGAGCTCGATGACGCGCGCCAGAGGCAGTTGATCATCGCCTTCCTGGAATCGATCTCGGCGCCGGAGTCCGCCGGCACGCGCAGTCCCTAGCGCCTGGCCTGGCGAAGCAGGTAAACGACCGCTCCGGCGCAAGGAGGAAACACATGAACTCTCGAGTCCGCAATGCCACGCCGCGTAAAGCCGTGGCGGTCCCGCTACCGAACGTCGGAGACAGAATCGGCGCCAGCGCCGGGCCCCCTGACGAAGACACCGTCGAGCATTGGATCGGGCCTGCGGCGTTCAAGCACTGGACCAGGCTTCGCGACTGGATCGATGCATCCTACCCGGGCGTCTTCGTGCCCGAGTGGCTTTACGGCGGCAAGAAGCGCGGCTGGAGCTTGCGCTACAAGAAGACTCGTGCGTTCTGCACGTTGATCCCGGGATACAGGCAATTTTCCGTGCAGGTAGTCCTCGGGCGCGCGGAGCGAGAGCGGTTCGAGGAGCGCCGATATGCCTGGCGCGCCGAACTGACCAGGATCTACGACGAAGCCCGCGAGTACCCGGACGGAAAGTGGCTCACAGTACCCATCTCTTCCGCGGCCGACAGGCACGACGTGGAAGCGCTCGTCAGCATGAAGCGCCCGCCCGTTTCGGCGACCGCAGCCAGCCCAGCCTGCGAAAACGCCAGTAGAGGCATCCGCAGATCGAAAACATGATGCCCAGGACGGCGAAATATCCCCAGCTCGTCCTGGTCTCCGGCATGTTGATGAAGTTCATGCCATAGATGCCGGCGATGGCGGTCGGTACACCCAGGATGGCCGCCCATGCGGCCAGCTGTCGTGTTATGGCCGACTGGCGTTGCTGCTCCAGGAGACTGCTCGCCTCGAGCGCGGTGCGAACGACGTCGATCAGGCCCATGCTCATGTTCTCCATGCGGATAAGGGCGCCGAGCACATTCCGGAAATACGGCTTCGCCCCAGCCGACACGCATGGCACGTCAAGCGTGGCCAGCTTGTTGCACACTTCCATCATTCGGGTGATGACGTGCTGGAAATGTATCGCTTCCCGGCGAAGTTCGAAGATTCGCTCGACCTCACTCGTCCGTAGCGAATGGGTAAGGACGTGCTTCTCGATGAGAAGAACTTCGTCGGTGATCATCTGCACGACCGGGAAATAGTCGTCGACGATGAGGTCGAGAACCTGGTGAACCACGTACTCCGGCCCGTCGGCGTCACGTGGCGCGATGCGATGGACGGTGTCCCGGAGCCGGCGCCCGAACGACGATTCGGTACGACACACGGTGATTACGTGCCGGTTTGTGAGGAAGATGCCGATATCGGTGTATTGAATGGCCGTGGGTCCGAGGTCCGCCGTCTTCGCGACGACGAACACGTGATCCGCGTACAGGTCCACCTTCGCCGTCTGCGCAGTCCCCATGGAATCCTCCACGGCAAGCTCGTGTAATCCGAACACGCGCTGGAGCGCGCCGATCTCCGTGCCCTCGGGGTCGATCACATCGATCCAGAGGAAGGCACCTTCTTGCGGAGCGGGGGCCAACTCGTTCCAGGGCGCCCAGTGCGAAGAGCCGCCCTTTCCGAGAACGGCGCAGACCACGCTCATGCTACTTCTTCAGCGCCGGATATCCTTCGACGTAGATCCAATCGGTGTCCTTGGCCGGAACGTGACAGCCTTGGCAGTCGGTGTGGTAGTCGGTCGATGTGGTCTTTGTGGAGTTACTGGCATCGAACCAGGACCACGCCCAGCCGTCTCCCCAAAGCTTGTTGCCTGGATGGGCATTCTTGTCGTCCTTGATCATCACGAACCAGCCCTTCAGCTTTTCCACGTGGCTGACGGTTCCCGTCGTCATGGCTTTGGTACCGGTCTCGTAGACTTCCTTAATGAGCACATCGCCATCGGAGAACTTGCCGTTCTTTCGATAGCCGTCCACCGCTTTTGGCGATGCATAGACCACGTGCATTTCCGCCGCGCCGTCCTTGCCCTTCGGGGCTGCGATCGACCAGGTGCCGAGGTAGTCGTATGACGTCCGGTACCCGTCAGGAACGTGAAACGCGCCCGATGCGTCGACGAGCGAGACGGGTGCGGGCGCTTGGCTGCCCTTTCCCTTGGCGACGGCGGGTAAGGCATGCATGGCCACGGACAACGCCAGTGAAGCCGCGACAACGGATAGTTTGAAATTCATATGAAGCCTTCCGACATGAAGGTGGGGAATCGGGCCGGTATCGCGTCTAGTGAACCCGCAACGACTCGGGCCGGCATACACTCATTCGAGTCTCTTCGTTCTCCACGACCGAAAAATCGACGGCCGCGAGCGCGCGCTCGCGTGCGACGGCGGCTTCCTCGCGATCGAGAAACGCCGTGGCCTGCACGGCGAGGAAGATGAGCGTCGTCATCCCCGTGCTTCCGAGTACCGCCGACAGGTACGGTGTCAGGAAATCGGGTTGGTTCGCCCGCCCGCCGGTAAAGTGGCCACCGGATGCGACGGCGATGAACACGGGGCGGTCCTTCAGCAGGCCCACTTTTCCCGCCGGAGTGGACCTGAAGGTGCGGCCGGCACGGAGGATGTTATCGATCCAGGCCTTGAGCACGGATGGAACCGTCAGGTTGTTCATCGGTGTGCCGATGACGATGACGTCGGCCGCCTCGACCTCTCGAATGAGGGACTCGGAATAGTCGAGCGATCCGGGCGGAGGGTCGGCCAGCGTCGCCGGCGATGACAAGGCCGTCGCGTAATCGGCGGAAGGGTGCGGGACCGGGCCGACGGCCAGGTCCCGTCTCTCGATCCGCGCCTCGGGCGACATCTCCAGCAGCCTCTGGACCACCGCCGCCGACAACTGGCGACTGTGTGACTCCACCCGCGGGCTGCAATCGATATGGAGGATTCTCATGTGCGTCGTCCGGTTCAGATCGTTCCGGCCGGCGCGACGGCAGGAAAATCCTTGTCGTGGTCGAACACGTTGTTGAAGAAGTTCGTCAGCGAGTACATGGCCACCAGGGCGACGATTTCCATGATGTTGGCGTCGGTGTAACCGGCGTCGCGGACCGCCTTCAGGTCCGAATCGTCCACCTTGCCGCGTGTCTCGATGACCTTGCGGGCGAATTGAACCGCTGCATCGCGTTTCGTATCGGATGCATGGCCTTTCCGGGCAAGGACGATGTCTTCCTGCGAAAGCTTCGCCATGTGCTCGGCAGTAAAGCTGTGGACGGTAAGGCAGTAGTCGCAACCGTTCACTTCCGACACGGCCAGGCCGATGCTGTCGCGGGTCTTTACGTCGAGGGCCTTGCCCAGGGATCCAAGCAGGTTGGCCCACGCATTGAACGCGATCGGGCTTTGCGCAAAGGCGGCCATCATGTTGGGCGTGAAACCGATGTTCCTGGTGAACGCGTCGAGGGTCGGTTTCGAATCGGCCGGTACCTGGTCCGGCTTGAGCGTATGGGTTCTTGGCATCGTGGTTCCTTCGCTTATCAATTCAATCGGACATCACACCAGGTCGAGCACTTCCTCGACAGGACGGCGCGGCTTCTGTGCCCAGTTTCCCGGCCGCTCCGCACCGACGGACAGCAGCATCACGGGCACCTCGTCTTTCGTCAGCCCAAATTCGCGATGCACGGCCACGTCGTCGAAGCCGATCATCGGCGTCGAACCCAGGCCGAGGGAGCGAGCCGCATAGATCATCGCGGCGGCGCCGAAGGTAGCGGTGCGCACGGCCTCGTCGCGCTGGCGTTGTGGATAGGCCATGTAGAGGTCGCGGGCCGGGATCTCCCACTCCGCCACCATGGTGGGCGGCATCACACCCGACGCCACCAGCGGTGCTAGGCGCTCCGGGATCACGCTGGAATCGGCAAGCTGGCCGCAAACGATGAAGGTGACCGCGGCATCGGTGATCGCAGGCTGGCTCCAGGCGATAGGGCTCAGTCGCGCCTTGGCTTCGGAAGAGCGGACAGCGATAAAGCGCCAGTTCTGCAGGTGGAACGACGTGGGCGCAGTGGTGCCGATGCGCACCAGTTCACGGATCTGCTCGTCGCTCAGGGTCGCGTTGGGGTCGTAGTACTTGGCGGCGCTACGGCTAAGGATGGCTTCGATGACAGGATTGGTCATAACGGCTCGGGTGGGTGGAAGATGCGAATTGCATCGGGGAGGAAATCCCGTTCGGTTCCGACTGACAGGCGCGCGGGTACCCTGCGGTGGTCGTCACCGCAGATCGGCACAGACCGGTTTATCGGTCAGCCGTCGAATGGGCGTTGGTTGGAAAGCGTTACGAACAAATGCGAATGACGGACTTGCCCTTGCGGCGTTCCTTGGCGTTGATCGCGCCAATGGCCTCGTCGAGGGTGGATACCTTGCCGATGTTCGTGCGCAGGCGTCCGTCGCGTACTCGCTCGACGATTTCGGTCAGCTGGGTACGATCGGCCTCGACCACGAAGTCGATCACCCGGATGCCGTCCGGCGTGGCCTCATACGGCCCGATAGCCGACACGACCACGCCTCCCGGCCGGACGAGCCGTGCGGAGCGCGTGCCTGTGTCGCCGCCGATGACGTCGATGACCAGGTCGACCTGGCCGATGTCTTCGATGGCGTCATGCTCGAGATCCACGAATTCATGCGCGCCGAAGGCAAGGGTCGCCTGCCGGTCGGCCGCGCGGCCCGTGCCGATCACATGGGCGCCGAACTCGCGTGCAAGTTGCACCACGATCGAACCGACGGCACCCGCCGCGCCGTGGGCGATCACTTTTTGTCCGGGTTGCAGGCGGCCGTGCACGAACAGTCCTTGCCATGCGGTAAGGCCCGAGATCGGAAGGCTGGCACCGACCGTGAAATCGACGTCGTCGGGTAGCGGCGCGAGGTTGCGCGCCTCGATGGCCACGTATTCCGCGAGACTGCCGTCGCGATACCAGTCGGCGAGACCAAGTACCCGCTGACCGACAGAAAATCCCGTGGTGCCGTAACCGATGGCCGTCACTACACCGGCAAGCTCATGCCCCGGAATCGACGGCGTTCGGTTGCGATCGCTGCGATCGGTCCAGGTCGAGGGCCATTCGAGCTCCGTGTTGACGTATCCCGCCGCGTGAACCTTGACGACGACATCGTTTATCGCCGCCATCGGCTCCGGCCGCTCTGCCAGCTTCATCCCGGCCGTTCCCGCCGCCTGGTCGGTCACCACGATAGCTTTCATGAACATCTTCTCCCGGTCAGAGGTTTCTTCGACGATCGGATCGATGCAGGCGTGCAGCTGTGTCCGCAGCAGCCTGGCTCGGAAGAAGTTTCCTCCCGCTATCCGTGCAGAAGATCCGGCTTTCGAGTCCGGCGTTCCGCAACCGACGACGGCCGCGCGCCCTGCACCCTGAAGCTCAGACGTCGGAGCCGTTCGTGGATCCGCGCCGCGCCATGCTCCGATGGGATGAAAGATCTATCAGCCGGTCCTTCGGTTTGTCGGAGTTCGCGCGATATTCCGAGGGGTCCATGCCAAATGCCTTGCGGAAAGCGCGCGCGAAACTGCTGCGGCTCTCGTAACCCGTGTTGCGGACCACCTGCTCGATGGGCAACTGGCCCGTCTGGAGTTGCTCGGCGGCCAGACGCATTCGCAGGTCGCGCAATACATTCATGGGAGGCTGGCCAATGACGTCGGTGAATCGCGCCATGAACGCGGATCGGCCAAGGTGCGCGCTTCGCGCAAGCGAGTTGACCGTATGCGGTCCGCCCGGGTTGCTCGCCATCTCCGCGAAGGCTCGCGCGATCTGCGGGTCGCGCAGCAGCGAAAACCGCTCCACCCATGTGTTGTTCGAGTGCAGGGATCGGCGAAGGATGTGGACCATGACGAGCTTGAGCAGCGCGGAACTCATGGCGCCCGAGCCCACTTCCTGATTGACCAGTTCGGCGATGGCGCTCTTCAGCGTCGTGTCCAGCCGTTCCGCTTCCGAGAACTGCTCGACGATCGGTGTCGTCAAGGTTCCGAAAAGATCCACCGCCGAACCGTAGCAGGCGTCGAAGAATCCGCAGATGAGTATGACTTCGGGATCGCCCTCGCCGGCGACGATATAGTTGATCGAGTCCTTCGATATGGCGACGAGCATGCCGTCCACCGTGCGCAGGTTCTGCAGGCCTCGATGGAAACCTTCCGCCTCGATGCGGAAGGGGGCGTTCGGCGGCACGATGACCAGCGTGTGCGGCTTGAGCTCGACGGGTGCGCAACCCTTGATGACCAGGCGGCCGCTACCCTGGATGTTGTAGTGGATCCCCGGTGCCTGGATGCCGCCCATGTCCAGACAATAGCCCGGGCTTACCAGGCATTCGGTCAGCGCGACAAAACTCACCTCAAGGCTCCCCAGGAGACGATTGAGGTCTTGCGGCGAAATGCGTACGGCGGGTCCTGTCACCACTGCGTCACCCCAAAAAGATCGCGAATCGGTGGAGTGCAGTCAGCCGATATCTGCCCGTGCCTGCCGAGAAAGCCGCACAGTCAGATAATCGGCATTGGCACTGTCATCATCGGCCACTCGTGGCCGTGTGTCCACGAATTCTAGAGCCCGGTCCTGGTGGCGGACTAATGGGCGCTTCGGACGGACTTCAGGCTTGGACGGCTCCGCTGTCAGTTTTTACAAGCTTCCCGCATGGCGCGGACATGGGCAGTCCTCCCGACGGCCATGTCCGTCATGTCCCCCGGCTGCAGCAACCGGGTTTCGATATCCGAGCCGCGGGCGACGGTCACATGAATAGGGCATCGGGTAGCCACGTCGACCAGGGCATCGAGCTGCGGAACGGTGAGGGGGCCGTCGAGCTGAATCTCCATGAGGAAACGGTCCCGGGAGGCGAGGGCCGGACGATCATGGCTGACGCGTACGACCAGTTGTTCCAGGGGCCATTCACGGTCCGTGGCGTAGCGGCGCATGGTCATCAGTGCGCACGAGCCCAACGACGCGCTGAGCAGGTCGAAGGGCGTGGGACCCGATCCCAATCCGCCGCTGCCGAAGGGCTCGTCGACGAGAAGGGTGGAGGACGCCGAACGCACGACGACCTGGTACGGGCCGTACTTACCCTCGCTCATGTACACCGACTCGGGGCCGAATTCCGTCATGGCGCCAGCCTCGTTCTTTGCGGTGCAGGCGGCAGCGCCGTGCTGTTGCGTCCTGCATACGTTTCTTGAAACGTCGCGAGTTTTGTTCATGGACTCACTTTATCGGTGCATTTGGACGTCCTGGTCCGCCGATGGCGTCCAATGATCCGCAAACCGACCCAAGACGCCTCCATCGATTTGTGCATGAGGGCGGAAATAATCGGGCGAGTCTTCACGGACGAACGGATCGCTGTTCCGGACGATCGGCTGTGCTCCCCGTTGCAGGATGGATGCATGGTCCATCACGGCGGTATCCCATGACAGAATCGCTCGCCACCAGGCTTCTGCCCTCGCTGACCCGCGGGCTGAATGTGCTGCGGATATACCTCGACAGGATCGAGGAGGCGGCAGCATCTGCCGGTATCGATGCGCACGAGTACCTCGACGCGCGCCTCGCGGATGACATGTTGCCGTTCAAGGCGCAGGTGCAACGGGCGACCGACACCGCCAAGGGCGCGGTCGCGCGACTGGCGGGCATACCGCCGCTGCCACTTCGCGATGCGGAGAGTTCCGTGGAAGCACTGAGGACCAGGGTGGCAAGGTGTATCGCCTTCATCCGTTCGGTCGATCCATCGGAAATGGAAGGATCGGAACACATGTTGTACGACCAGCGGTTCAGGGGCGCGTACTACGCCATGAGCGACCAGGGATACGTCGATGGCTACGTACTCCCCAACTTCTATTTCCATATAGCGGTGGCCCACGCGATCCTCCGAAACAAGGGCATCGGCATAGGAAAGGCGGACTACCTGGGCCAGATCAAGGGCTATGCCGTCAACGGATCGGGCGTGCTCGAGGGGCATCTCAGGTTTCTCAGTTCCGAACAGAGTGCGGCGTGGCTCGCGGCGTATGACCTGCCCGGCGATCCGCAACTCGGTGCCCTCGACTCCGGCGTCAGCTTCGCGGCCGACGTGGCATCTGTTCTCCCGAGCGTCTTGATCTCGAACATCCTCGGCCCCGAAGCCCTATTGCAAGCCCCCGCGATGGTTCTCCTCGCCAGCTGGACGTGGGACGACGACTATGAAAAGGATCCCACCGCAGAGTACCGGCTGGCCCAAGGCGATTCCCGCCCGCTCTCGACGGTGCCCGGGTGGGTATTCCCCACCGACCGCGGCGATGACCTGCAATTGATCCTGTCGCTGGTCATGGAGCGCCGCTGGACGGCCTCCCTCTATCTTCCCGATCGACGAGCCACCGTCCGCCTGATCGAGGAAGCAAGAATCGAGGTGTATGCCGAAGAGCTGGAAGTGGCTGACGCCATACGCTCCCGGCTCACGGGTTCCGGCGCCTCCTGCGGGCCTCGTCTGCCTTCAGGGTATCCATGATCTCCAGGGTGCAAGCAGCGGCCTTGCCCGCTCAGGAGATATCCAGGATGCCCCGAAGAATCGCTATGGTGACCGCATGCGTGCGGTCGTTGGCGTGCAGCTTTGACAAGATCGACTTCATCCGTGTCTTGACGGTCTCGTGGGCAAGCTCGAGCTCGTCGGAGATCTCCCGGTTGCCCAGTCCTTTGGCGACGAGACGAAGCACGCTGAGTTCGCGCGAACTCAATAGTTCTGAGCCGCGACAGGCGTCGATGCTTGCCTGCGCATTGGCCGAGATGTGGCGGCGGCCGTGGTAGGCGGAGCGCACCGTCGCGACGATCTCGTCTCGCGACGCGGTCTTGAGCAGATAGGACGTTGCGCCCAATGACATGGCACGCAATACGCGTGCGTCGCCCAGATAGGTTGTCAGCACGACGATCGAGGCATCCGGGGAGGTGCCTCGAATTGCCTCGATCGCATACGTGCCGTCGTACCGGGGCATCTGCAGATCCATGAGGACGATGTCGGGATGCAGCCTCGCGTAAGCGTCGACCGCCTCGCCACCGTCGGCGACCTCGCCCACGATCTTCATGTCCCGTTCGATCTCGAGCGCCGAACGGAGGCCTTCTCTCATCATGGGGTGATCGTCGGCAATGAGTATTCGGATGATGACTTCGTGGTCCATTCTTCTCTGCGATGACGCATGGTGGCGTCGACTACTTCGAGTCTTGCCCGGACGCGCAACAGGTCCGAGGCTATTACCGGCGGGGTTGCCGTAAAAAAGGTCGTAATGGCGAAGATTGCTCAGAGTTGCCGCATCGGACACATCTTCGGTGTTCCACAGGTATCGTCTTGTGTCGCCTTTTCGCGCTCGGGCCAGCCCCTTACCGTAGCGGAACTCGCCTTGGCGCCGTTCGCCAACGGGCTGGGCCGCCCGTCCGCAAGCGATGACGCGTATCTGGTCATCACCAACGTGGGTGCGCCTTGCCGGATGCGCATTTCCAGCGGCGCCTACCCAGGTTTTGACGGCGTCATTTCCGACGGACGCACGATAATCGTCGACCTGGCGAAGCCCTTTCACCTCTCGTGGTCCGGTACATTGACCTTGGTCGTCGCCTACCTGCCGCGACGGGCAATCTTCGAGGGGAAGAAGGGAGTCGAGGAATATTCGCTCACG
This sequence comes from Luteibacter sp. HAY1-4A, assembly GCF_056755355.1. Lineage (NCBI taxonomy): Bacteria > Pseudomonadati > Pseudomonadota > Gammaproteobacteria > Lysobacterales > Rhodanobacteraceae > Luteibacter > Luteibacter sp. HAY1-4A. Next base: position 109,505 of record NZ_JBNDHZ010000002.1, on the reverse strand, counting down.
GACAACATTCTGCTCGAGGACGAATTGCTGGGCGCCATCATGGCCTGTCTCAGGCATACCGCCGGCGCCCCTCTCCGAGGCGAGTTCGATATGTTCGCGCAACAACTGTTGTTCGCGGCCTGTTCCCGTCTTGCATGCGCGCATGCGGTCAAGACATCCGAACCACGCCTGTCGAAATTCGCCCTGGCAGACGAACAGTTGAAGAAAGTCACGGAGTACATTCTCGATAACCTGGATCTTCCCGTGTCGATGCGCAAGGCGGCCGCGATATGCGGCTTGCCTTATCGGTTGTTCTGCCGGGCATTCAAGGAGTCCGTAGGCGCTTCTCCGCACGACTGGGCGATGGCCACGCGCGTGGAGCGGGCAAAGAAGCTCATGCAGGCCACGCCATTGCGCCTGAGCGAGATCGCACTCGCCGTAGGGTTCTGCGATCAGAGTCACTTCAATCGCGTCTTCACACGGTTCTCCGCGTGCACTCCCGGCGAATGGCGGCGCGGCCAGGACGTCGGCCGATCGAACAAGGTTCCGGAGTCGGCCTGAGTCGTTGCCGGCGGATTCGCGGGGGCCTTCTGGCATCGCTCGCCGGCGCGTGGCTCCGGGGTTCGGAAGCCTGGCCCCGATCCCATCGGGAGGGGAAGGCGTAACACGACGCCCGTGCCGCGCTTCTTCCGGAAGATCGTAAGCTTCGCGTCGTGCGCGGACGCGCGCTCGTACATGCCGAGGATGCCGAAGTGGCCGTGGCGCTGTCGCTCGCTGGTCATCCGGGCGTCGATGCCGCGGCCATCGTCTTCGATGCGGATCGCAAGCGAACGGTTTCGAAAAATCATGCTGACGGATACAGCCTCGCACCCCGAATGCGTCACCGCGTTCCGAATCGCCTCGCGCACGATGTCCAGGACATCCGTGGCAATGTCGGTGGGAAGCGGCTGCTCTCGTCCTCGTACCTCAAAGCAGAACCTGACCTGCGCGAGGGCTGCCTCGAGACCGCCGTCTCCCTGAATCAGGCCTGCGATGTACCGGCGTTCCTTGCTGCTGTTGCGCAACTGCAAGATCTTTTCGCGGCCCTCGATAACGATGGCGCGCGTCTGGCGGACGACGTCTCTTATCTGGGTCCGCTTCGCTTCCGGAAATTCCGGGTCGTTTCCCCAGCAATCGAGCCGGAGGAGCACCGATTGGAATGCCTGAAGCAGGGTGTCGTGGAGGTCGCGCGCGATGCGCTCCCGTTCCGTCTGGCGGGCTTCCGACCACGCCTTGGCCCGCGCGTCGCGCTTTCCGATGTGTTCCCTGATAACGATCCAGGAGGCGATCGTCATCGGAATGACGTGGCCCGAATACGACCACAAGCTGCTTAGTGAAAGCATCTCGTTGCGGGGGGTGACGTGTCCATGCGCATGATGCTCGCATCTTCCTGCCGGCCGATCGTCCGGCAGGTTGTGCAAAACGTCCGCGATCTGGAACCGGAAGCGGATCGGCGCTCGACGGCCGATAGCTTTATCGCCCCCTGAACGCAGGCATCGACCAGTCATGGAGCATCGCCCAGAAAGCGACGGCGAGTGCGAGCGGCACCACGAGCATGGTGTCACTCGTGTGGTGGAGCAACACGAGCGACACAATCACCATGCCGCCGACGAGGGTGGCGGCGACGGCGAGGTCCCGCGCGCATGCGCGCCACGCATTCGTCTTCTCCAGCCGCGCGAGCGCTTCGACGGCGATGATGCGGTGCGTGCGCTCGACGAAACGCGGGTCGGGTTCGGCATCCATGCCGGCAAGCAGCCTGCCCAGTTCCTGGTCGTCGGATGTCATCGCGGAGTCTCCGGTGCGAGGGTGAGGTGCCGGCGCAGCGTGTCGCGCGCACGGGGGATGATGCTTTTCAGCGTGCCCAGCGGCAGGTCGAGCAGCCTGGCCGCTTCGCTGTGCGACCAGCCTTCCACGTCGCACAGCAGGATGCAGGCGCGGTCGCGCGATGTAAGCGTGGCCAGTGCGGCGAGCACGTCGATGCGCGTACCCGGGTTGGGGTCGACGATCTCGAAGGGCTCGGCGGACTGCGCATGCTTGCGCCGCACATGCTGCTCGTGGCGCTCCAGGTCCAGGAAGAGGCGCCAGCCGATACGTACGAGCCATGCGGCATAGCTGCTGTCGCTACCGCTTCCGTCGAACTGCCGGCATCGTTGCCAGGCGCGCACGAACGTTTCCTGGGCCAGGTCGTCGGCCGTGGCCGCGTTCCCGCACAGCTTGCGCAGGAAGCCGCGCAGGCGCGCCTCGTGCCGCGCCACCAGCACGTCGAACGCCGAGCGGTCCCCGGCGATGACGCGTCGATTCAGCGCGTCGTCCGCCGATTCGGCCTCACCGGCCACGGTTCGCCCGCATGGACAGCGCGATGAGCGCCAGGCCGGTGAGGAGCGGAAAGAGCGCCGCGCCGACGCCCAGGCGCGTCGCGTCGGGCGTGCCTTGTAGCGCCACGCACCCGCCACATGCCACGGCGATCGCCACCAGCACCCAACCGTTGCGGCGATCCACGGCGGCGCGTTCCGCGGCGGGCACCCGGCCCAGCGCGCGGTCCAATTGTTCCACGGTAAGGGGCGCGCCGGCCTGCAAGGCGTGGCGAAGGGTCCGGTGCAGCATGGCCACCATGGCCAGCCGCACCAGCTGGTGCACCACGATGAGGATGGCGAGGGCGGTAATCACGCTGCCGAGGAAATGGGCGTCGAGCATGGGAATCTCCTGCATGGGTCCTGGCATAACGGATGTCGACCGGCGATTGGATGAGCGTCCGTGCACATCCAATCGCTCGTCCCGCCGCGTTTGGATGGCACCGGCGCAAAGCGCTTCCCTGGAGCATCCCATGAAATCCACCCTCGTCCTTCTCGCCGGGCTCCTGGGCACGGCGACCTCGACTTTGCCCGCGCGGGACGCGCTTCGAGAGCAGGCTGCGCAGCCGGAGTCATCCCTGCCGGCGACGGCGCCGGGCGACGACTTCGATCGGTACGTGAATGGCGCGTGGGCGCACGACCATCCCGTGCCCGCCGATCGCACGTCGATCGGCACGTGGCCGGATATCCAGGCGCAGGCCTTGGATCAGTCGCGCGTGCTCGTGGAAGACGCCGCGGCCGCGAAGACACCAATGGGCGTTCTCTATGCGAGTTACATGGACCAGGCGGCGCGCAACCGGCAGGGCCTCGATCCTCTCCGGAAATGGCTCGGCGAGATCGATGCGATCGACGACCGCGCTGCCTTCGCGACAGCGCTTGGCCGGCTGGCGCGCGTGGACGTAGGAGCCATTGTCGTGCCCGTCATCGAAGAGGACGACGGGCGCCCCGGCCAATGGTTACTGACGGTTCGCGAAGGGCGGCTCGGACTGCCCGATGCCAGCGCTTATCGGGCGGAGGAGGGGCCGGCGCATGAGCGTCGCGATGCCTATCGCACGTACCTCGTCGCCATGCTGGCCGCTACAGGTACTGCGCCGTCGGACGCGGCAGGCCGCGTCGATGCGGTACTGGCATTGGAGTCGAACCTGGCGACAGCGCAGCTTGGCCCCGCGGCGCAGCGGGATGCGACCGCGTCTTACCATCCTGTGCCGGTACGCCGCCTGGCGTCCATCGCGCCGAACTTCCCGTGGCCACAGTGGTTCGCGGGGCTTGGTGTCGGCGCGCTGGATCGCGTAAACGTGGCGCATCCCGATGTATTGCGGGCGCAACTGGACGTGGTGGCGGGAACACCGCTGGGCGTGCTTCGCGATTTTCTCAGGCTCAGGCTCCTCAACACATACAGCCGCTACGTGGATGCCCGCACCGGCGCCGCACGCTTCGCCTATTACGGCACGGCACTCCGTGGCACGACGGCGGAGGCGCCGGCATGGAAGCGTGGCATGGAACTCGTCACGAACCTGATGCCCGAAACCCTGGGGCGCGCTTATGCGGAGCGCTACTTCCCGCCCTCCGCGAAAGAACAGGCGCAGGCGATCGCCCATGCGGTGCGCGACGCACTGGCCGTGCGCGTGAACAAGGCGACGTGGTTGTCACCGTCGGCGCGCGCGGAAGTGCGTCGGAAACTGAAGCGCACCCGCATCAGCATCGGCTATCCCGATCAGTGGCCGGCGACGCCGGACATCGTGCTTCGCCAGGACGATCTGGCAGGTAACGTCGCCCGACTGACGGCGTGGCGTTTCGATCGCGCCATCGCGCGCCTGAAACAGCCCGTCGAGCGCGCGGCGTGGCAGTCGCCCGTAAGCGTGCCCAATGCCTATGCCAGCGCCGCGACGAACGAAGTCATCTTCCCTGCGGCCCTGCTGCAGCCGCCACTGTTCGATCCCGCGGCCGACGCGGCGCTCAACTACGCCCGCCTGGGTGCCACCATCGGCCATGAACTGAGTCATCTGTTCGACGACCAGGGCCTCCATTACGACGCCGATGGCCGTCTGCGCGATACCTGGAGCACGACCGACGCACGGCGCTTCCAGGCGAAGGCTCGCGCGCTGGCCGAGCAGCTGGAGGCCTATGAACCATTGCCGGGCCAGCATGTGAACGGCGGGCTTGTCCTCGGCGAATCCCTGGCCGACCTCACTGGCGTGCTGGCGGCGCACGATGCCTTCATGGCGACATCGTCGGCGAACGGCGATGCCGGGCCTGCCGCCGACCGTCGGTTCTTCATGGCGTGGGCGCAGCTGTGGCGCACGAATTACCGGCAGGCATACCTTCGCACCCTGCTGCAATCCGATGCGCACCCGCCGGGTGCCGTGCGCCTTTCCACGGTGCGCAATATCGACGCGTGGTACGACGCCTTCGATGTGCAACGGGGCGCCTTATACCTTGCTCCGTCCAAACGCATTCGCATCTGGTAGGGCGAAGGTGGGCGCCGCCATCAATGCGTCAGATGTTTGTCGAGAAAGGCCTGCACCAGTCCCGCGATCGCGTCCGCCTGCTCGTCCCAGGGGAAATGGCCAGCATCGAGCAGGTGAACCTCCGCATCGGGCAGGTCGCGCTTGTACGCTTCGCCGCCTGCGCCGATGAAGGACGGATCGTTCTTGCCCCAGACGACGAGGGTCGGTGGCTTATGTTTGCGCAGCCATGCCTGCCAGGTGGGGTACGACGCCACGTTCGTGCGGTAGTCGTACAACAGGGCGGCCTGGATCGCATTCTGGCCGGGCTGCGAAAGGTACGCGAACTCGTCGGTCCACGTATCGGGGTTGTAGCGTTCTGGATGCGATGTGCCGAGGGTGTGGCGCAGCTCGGCCGCCTTCAGCGACACGAAGGATTCGAACACCTCCGGATGCGCCTTCGGGTCTTTCCAGTATCCGGCAATGGCCGTCCATTTCTTGCCCAGGCCTTCCTCGTACGCATTCGCATTCGACACGATGAGCGCATCGACGCGCTCGGGATGCGCCAGCATGATGCGAAAGCCGACCGGGCCGCCGTAGTCGTGCAGGTACAGCGCATAGTGTTTCAGGCCAAGCTGTTGCAGGAGGCCATCGGTCGTCTTTGCCAAATGGTCGAACGTATAGGTGTAGGTGGCCGGGTCGGGCGCATCGCTGTGCCCGAAACCGGGAAAGTCCGGCGCGATCAGGTGGTAACGGGTCGCCAGCAACGGAAACAGCGTGTCGAACTGGCGCGACGACGATGGAAAGCCGTGCAGCAGCACGAGGGTCGGGGCGTCCTTCGGACCGGCCTCGCGATAGAACACGCGGTTACCGTCCACCGTCGCGTAGTGGTACGTCGTGGTGGCCTGGGTGGAAGGAAGCGAAGCGGTTTGCGTGCCCTGGCCCAGGAGCATGCTCGCGGCAAGTAATGCGAAAGTTTTCACGATGTCGACCTCGTAGGTGGCTTGGTTGGGCACCATTCTGCGACGACGGTCGCAGAACCGGCGTCGGGCGCGTTCACGGTAGGCCGCTGGCACTAACCTGTCATGTTTCGCCACAACACTCGGTCGCCCAGGGGTAAACGCAAAGGGGCAACCATGACGTCTCAAGACCGGCGCCACTTCCTAAAGCTTTCACTGGGCGCCGCAGGCGCCGCCCTCACCGCCGGCGTCGTTCCGGCGTCGATCGCGAAGGCCCTTTCCATTCCGGCCTCGCGACGCACGGGTACGCTGGCCGACGTCGAGCACGTGGTGATCCTCATGCAGGAGAACCGCTCGTTCGATCACTACTTCGGGTCCCTGCGCGGCGTGCGCGGCTTCGGTGATCCACGCCCCTTCACCCTGGCAAGCGGGCGGACCGTCTGGCAGCAGCCGTATGCGGCGTCGCCGGACGACTACCTGCTGCCGTTCCGTCCCAAGGCCGAGGACCTCGGCCTGCAATTCCTGGAAGACCTTCCGCACGGCTGGAACGACACCCACGCCGCGGCCAACGGCGGGCGGTACGACGGGTGGGTGCAGGCGAAGGGCACGACCACGATGGCGTACCTGACCCGCGAAGATATCCCGTTCCACTACGCGCTTGCCGATGCGTTCACCATCTGCGACGCGTACCACTGCAGCATGCTTTCCTCCACCGATCCGAACCGCTACTACATGTGGAGCGGTTACTCGGGTAACGACGGCACGGGCGCAGGCCCTGTGCTGGACAACGCGGAGAAGGGCTACGACTGGACCACGTATCCCGAGCGCCTGGAGCAGGCGGGCGTGTCATGGAAGATCTACCAGGACATCGGCACCGGACTCGATGCCGCGGGCGGCTGGGGCTGGACGTCGAATCCGTACATCGGCAACTACGGCGACAATTCGCTGCTGTACTTCGACAACTACCGCAACGCTCAGCCCGGCGATGCGCTGTACCAGAAGGCACGTACCGGCACCGAGATGGCGAAGGGGCAATCGCCGTTCGCCATCCTGCGCGACGATGTGCTCGCTGACCGGTTGCCGCAGGTGTCGTGGATCGCGGCGCCGGAGGCGTATACCGAACATCCGAGTTGGCCCGCCAACTATGGCGCCTGGTATATCGACGGCGTGCTGGAAGCATTGACCGCGAATCCCGAGGTGTGGAGCAAGACCGCGCTGTTCGTCACCTACGACGAGAACGACGGCTTCTTCGATCACGTGGTGCCGCCGTATGTACCGTCATCCCGCGAGCAGGGCTTGTCGACGGTAAGCACGGAGGGCGAGCTGTACCCAGGCGGCAACGGTTTCGTCCCCGGCGTGTACGGACTGGGCGTGCGCGTGCCGATGCTGGTCGTGTCGCCGTGGAGCAAGGGCGGTTGGGCCTGCTCGGAAACGTACGACCACACCTCGATCATCCGTTTCCTCGAACGGCGCTTCGGTGTGCGCGAGCCGAACATCTCCGCCTGGCGCCGCGCGGTATGCGGCGACCTCACGCGGGCCTTCGACTTCTCCCGCCACGATGTCGACACGCCGCGCCTGCCGGACACCAGCGGCTACATGCCGGATCAGAAGTCTCACGAAAATCTTCGCCCTACGCCGCCGTCCGACCAGCGCATGCCGCGGCAGGAACCGGGACAGCGGCCCGCGCGCGCCTTGCCTTATGCGCTGGACGTGCAGGGATCGCTGGACGTCGCCGAGGGTCGCTACCAGTTGGAGTTCATCAACCAAGGTACGAGCGCCGCGTTCTTCCACGTCTTCACTTCCGCGAGGACCGACGGGCCCTGGGCGTACACGGTGGAGGCCGGCAAATCGCTGGCCGACAGCTGGACAAGCCTGTACAGCGGCAATGCGTACGACCTGTCCGTGACGGGGCCGAACGGATTCCTTCGCCGGTTCGCCGGTCGCCAGCCCGCAGCGGGCGATCGGGGCCGTCGCGCCCAGCCTGAAGTACGCCTCTCGACAGACGGCCCGGATGGCCTCCTGCGCCTGCTCATCGTCAACGAAGGCAACGGTGTGTGCTTCGTGACGGTCACGCCCAGCGACGACTACACCCGCCAGCCGCCGCGACGCCATCTGCTGCTACCGGGTGGTCGCGTCGAGAGCCTGTGGGAAATCGTGTCGAGCGACCATTGGTTCGATTTCACCGTGACCAGTGACCACGACCCGCGATTCCTGCGCCGTCTGGCCGGCCACAGGGAGACGGGTCGGCCCTCGCGGACAGACCCGGCGCTGGCGTCCAGGTCGGGCCGCCCGGATGAGCGGCCCGCGATGGATTACCAGGGAAGAGTCTCACCAAGGTAGGTGAAGCTTCCGGTCGGGCCGTCGGCATCGATGAGAGCCATGCCGACGCTGCTCTTCGCACCGGTCGGCACGTCCACTTCGCCCTGTCCGCCGTTCATCTCCGTCTGCACGTAACCCGGGTGGACGGCGTTGACCTTGATCGGCGTGTCGCGCAGCTCGTAGGCGAGATGGACGGTCCAGGAGTTCAGCGCGCTCTTGGACGCGTCGTACGCCGGAACCTTGAAGTTGTAGATGGACGACGTCGGATCGAGGTGCGCGGTCAACGAGCCGAGGATGCTCGATACGTTCACAATGCGAGCCGCAGGCGCCGCCTTGAGCAGCGGGAGGAACGCCTTGGTCACTTCGACCACCGCGAACAGGTTGGTATCGAACGTCTCGCGCCACGCGTCGAGGGATTGCTCGGACGGTGCCTTGCCGAGTTCGTCGACGATGATGCCGGCGTTGTTCACCAGGATATCGAGCTTGCCGAACCGACTCTTCACCTCGTCGACGGCCTTCTGGATGGTGGCGGCGTCGGTGACGTCCAGCGTGATCGGCTCGACGGGCAGGCCTTCGGCCTTGAGTTTCTCGGCGGCGGCCTTCGCACGACCGGCATCGCGGCCGGCGAGCAGGGTGGTGACGCCGGCCTGGGCGAGCTGGCGGACGGTTTCATGGCCGATGCCACGGGTGGCGCCAGTGACGAGGGCAACTTTCTGCGAAGCGTTCATTTCGTATCCTTGAAGGATGGGTTAGCGACAGCGCTCGTTTCGACATGTGGATGACGTGGCGAATCTAAAGCCCCGCGGTTCATGAAATGCGTCACGGGACGGACACTCCGCTTCCCAGACCGAGGAGTAGCCATTTGTTGATTACACGTGTAGTCTGACGACACGTGTAGTCGACAGGGGCGCGTCGTGCATCTCGGTATCCGGTACATCGTGGCTTTCTGCCTGGCGGGTACCGCCATGGCCATCCATGCGACGGACACGTGGATCCTGCGCACGGACCTCTGGCAATCGCCCGCGTTTTCCACCTTGAACGTGAGTCGGGACGCGAAGGCCTTGCATGGCGACCTCGACGGCGATGCCATCCAGGGCACGGCGGACGGAAGCACTTGGACGTTCGAGAGCACGGACACCCAGGGGCGCACGTCGCGCTATCGGTTGCGCTTCGAAAAAGAGGCGATGAACGGCACGGCGGACCTGCCGGACCCGAACAATCCGGCCCGTCGCGTCACGCATGCCGTCACGGGCTGGAAGGTGCCCGCGCGGGAGGGTGGTGCGCGCACATGGGAATACCGGCCGACGACGTACTCCAACACCTGGGACGCCGACCGCCGTCCGGTGCTCGTCGTGTGGCCGGGCGACACCATCCACACGACCACGCTGGATTCCGGTGGCGTCGACGAGAACGGCGTCACCCGCGCCCTGTTCGGCAATCCGCAGACCGGGCCGTTCTTCGTCGCCGGCGCCGCGCCCGGCGACACGCTCGTCGTGCACATCCGCCGCCTGAAGCTCAACCGAGACTACGCCGACAGCCTGGACACGATCGTGGGCCGTGCGCTCGGCATGTCGCTGGTGCCGCAGGCGGGGAAGCTGGGCAAGCCCGTTCGCTGGACGCTCGATCGCGAGAAGGGACTGGCGCGGCCCCAGGGAGCGACCGGCGCTCTCGCGAGCTATGCCGTACCGGTGAAACCGATGTTGGGCGGACTCGCCGTGGCCCCGGGTTTCGGCATGCCCGCCATCTCGACCGGCGACACAGGCCGCTTCGGCGGGAACATGGATTTCAACGAGGTGATCGAAGGCAACACCGTCTACCTGCCCGTGCAGCAACCGGGCGCGCTGCTGTACTTCGGCGATGCGCACGCCCTCCAGGGCGATGGCGAGACCACGCAATACGCCCTTGAAACCTCCATGGACGTCACCGTGACCGTCGACCTCATCCATGATCGCGCCGTGTCGATGCCGAGGGTCGAATCGCCGACGCGCATCATGGTGCTCGGGCAGGCGGGCTCGCTGGACGATGCGTTGAAGGCCGCCAGCACCGGCATGGTCCAGTGGCTGCAACAGGATTACGGCATGGATCTCTCACAGGCCGCGCAGGTGCTGGGTACGGCGGTGCACTACACGGTACCCAACCTCGCGGGACGCAGTGTCGGCGTGGCTGCCGGCGTCGACAAGGCCGTGCTTCCGACAAGGATGACGACTCCTGCCGCCGCCAAGTGACGGAGTCGACACGCGGACCCGCCACCCGGCGGGTCCGCGCACTTCGCATTACGCCGCTTCGCGCACCGGTGCGGCCTTCGCGCGCCGCTTAAGGTCGTAACGGTCGAGGTTCATCACCTTCGTCCATGCCGAGACGAAATCCTGCACGAACTTGTCTTCGGCATCGGCACTGCCGTACACCTCGGCCAGCGCGCGCAACACGGAGTTCGAACCGAACACCAGGTCCACACGGCTGGCGATCCACTTGAGTTTGCCCGTGCCCCGCTCGCTGCCCTCGAACGATTCCCGCGCCGGCGACGTGGGCTTCCATTCGGTGCCCATGTCGAGCAGGTTGCGGAAGAAGTCGTTGGTGAGCTTGCCGGGACGATCGGTGAGCACGCCCTGGTTGCTGCCGTCGACATTCGTGCCCAGGACCCGCATGCCACCCACCAGCACGGTCATCTCCGGTGCGGTCAGGGTAAGCAGTTGCGCCTTGTCGATGAGCAGGGCCTCGGCGGGCACGCTGTACGCGGCCTTCAGGTAATTGCGGAAGCCGTCCGCCGCGGGTTCGAGCGGGACGAATGAATCGACGTCGGTCTGCTCCTGCGATGCATCCGTGCGGCCCGGAGCGAACGGTACCGTCACCGGATGGCCCGCGGCGCGCGCCGCTTTCTCGATAGCCGCACCGCCGGCCAGCACGATGAGGTCGGCCAGCGAGATCTTCGTGCCGCCCGTCTGCGACGCATTGAATTCGGAGCGGATGCCTTCCAACCTTTCGAGCACACGTGCCAGCTGCTCCGGCTGATTGGATTTCCAATCCTTCTGCGGCGCAAGACGGATGCGCGCGCCGTTGGCACCGCCGCGCTTGTCACCGCCGCGGAACGTGGAAGCGGACGCCCATGCGGTGGATACCAGTTCGGCAAGGGTAAGGTCGGACGCCAGCAGCTTGTCCTTCAACGCCTGGATATCGCCGTCGCTCACCAGCGGATGGTCGACCTTCGGCACCGGGTCCTGCCAGATCAGTTCCTCGTCCGGCACTTCGGGGCCGAGGTACCGGGCACGCGGACCCATATCGCGGTGGGTCAGCTTGAACCATGCGCGCGCGAATGCGTCGGCGAATGCTTCCGGATGCTCGAGGAAGTGCCGGGAGATCTTCTCGTACGCGGGATCCAACCGCAGCGAAAGATCCGTCGTCAGCATGGTCGGCCGGCGGTTCGCACCGCCATGCGCGTCCGGGATCACGGCGTCGCCGTCTTTCGCCACCCACTGGTTCGCACCGGCGGGGCTCTTCGTCAGTTCCCACTCGTGACGGAACAGGTTTTCGAAGAAGAAGTTGCTCCATTGCGCAGGCGTCTGTGTCCATGTGACTTCGAGGCCGCTGGTGATGGTGTCGGCACCGACGCCGCTGCCGTATGAGTTCCTCCAGCCGAACCCTTGTTGTTCCAGTTCGCCGGCTTCCGGCTCGACGGCCACGTTCGTGGCGTCGGCCGCGCCATGTGTCTTGCCGAAGGTGTGTCCACCGGCGATCAGGGCGATCGTCTCTTCGTCGTTCATCGCCATGCGTGCGAACGTCTCGCGGATGTCGCGCGCGGCGGCCACCGGATCGGGCTTGCCTTCAGGACCTTCCGGATTCACGTAGATGAGGCCCATCTGCACGGCGGCGAGTGGATTCTCGAGGTCGCGCCCGTGCTCGGTACGGTCTTCCTCGGTGCCATGCAGGTGCGGGTCCGCGACCAGTACGCCTTCGTCGTCGGGCTGCACCTTGCCGTAGCGGTGATCGCCGCCGAGCCACTCGGTTTCCTTGCCCCAGTACACGTCCTCGTCGGGCTCCCAGGTGTCTTCGCGTCCACCCGCGAAGCCGAACGTCTTGAAGCCCATGCTCTCCAGCGCGACGTTGCCGGCGAGGATCATGAGGTCGGCCCAGGAGATGCTGGCGCCGTATTTCTGCTTGATGGGCCAGAGCAGCCGGCGCGCCTTGTCCAGGCTGACGTTGTCGGGCCAGCTGTTGAGCGGCGCGAAACGCTGCTGCCCGCGGCCGCCACCACCGCGTCCATCGCCGATGCGGTACGTGCCTGCGCTATGCCATGCCATGCGGATGAACAACGGGCCGTAGTGCCCGAAGTCAGCCGGCCACCAGTCCTGCGAATCGGTCATGAGCGCCGCGAGGTCTTTCTTCACCGCCGCGAGGTCCAGCTTCTCGAAAGCGTCCGCATAGTCGAATTCGGGAGAGAGCGGATTCGACCGCGAGGAGTGCTGGTTCAGCAGGTCGACGCGCAAGCGCTTCGGCCACCAGTCCTTGTTCGTGGTGCCGCCCCCGGCGGTGTGTTTGAAGGGGCACTTCGCTTCGGTCGACATGGCGCATCTCCTCTTGGCAGCCGGGAACGGGGCTGAAACTCCTCGTTCGATCATAGGCGCGTGCCGGAGATTGCAAAAATTGATTGATCCGATGGCCGCGAGAGGCGCGGCCTATCGTCATGCGTTGGGGCAGGCCGATATGCGCACCCGAAGGCGCGCATATGGTAGCGGTCATTCCACGGTGGGGAAGTCGACCTCGGTGTCGTTGATGCGGTTGAACGTGTTGGTGAACGTGATCATGGCGATTGCATAGGCGATGGCGAGCAGCTGCCCATCGGTGTAACCGGCGGCGCGAATGTCGGCCACGACGTCGTCCGGCAAGGTGCCGCTTTGGCGGAGGATCGCCAGCACGAAGCGAGTCAATGCGTCGTGCTTCGCATCACCCGTGCCCTCCAGGTGCCGGATGGCCCGTACCTCGTCCTCACCGAACCCGGCCAGTTTCCCCATCATGTTGTGGGCGGCCACGCAGTAGTCGCAGCCGCTGTGGGCGCTCACAAGCAGCTTGATCGTTTCGAGGTCCTTGCGGGAAAGGCCGGATGTGTTTTGGGCGTCGTCGGCGTCGAGGTACGTTGCCAGCAGCGACGGCGAGATGTATCCCATGGCGGCGTAGGCATTCGGCAGCTTGCCGCCGGTACGCTTGCGAACCTTGGCATAGACCTCGGCGGTGGCGCCCGTGGCGGTATCGACGGCGGGAACGGTGATGCGGCTCATGGCTGGCTCCGATTTGCGTGTGTTGGGAATGGCGTTATTGTGAGCGCGCAACGTGATCTCGACGAGTCTTTAAAGTGTCGATAAGATGCTTCAAAGGATCACAGAGGGGTTGTCATGACGGCAGATGTCGATTGGTTGAGCCGCTTCCTCGCCGTCGTCCCGGTGTCGGGGCGACTGGAAATCCGCTGCGCTTACCGCGCGCCATGGATCGTGGCTTCCGACGCTTCCGCGCCGGGCGAAGTGCCTTACCACTTGCTCCTGCGCGGCACCGCACTGCTCGAGGCGCCCGGCGGCGGAGTCGTCGAACTTCGGGCAGGCGACATCGTGCTGTTCCCGCATGGGTCGGCCCATGCGCTGCACGACGACAGCGGCCTGCCGCCGGCACGCACGCACGAACGTCAGACGCCGAACGTGCCTTTGAGCGAGAACGACGGAACGGGTGAACGCCTGGACATGCTCTGCGGACGGTTCGCCATCGCGGCGCCGCACGACCGATGGCTGCGCAGCTATCTGCCTTCCACGCTGGTCGTGCGCACGGCCAGCGAAGGGGGCGGGCACGACGCCGATTCCGCCGCACGGCATCTGGCTGCACTGGTGGAACTGATGCGTGCGGAGTCGACCGACGGCCGCCTTGGCGGGTACGCCATCTTGAACGCGCTATCCGCGGCGCTCTTCGCACTCGTGCTGCGGGTGGCCAGCCAGTCCGATGCTCCACCGGGGTTGCTCGCCCTGGCAGCGCATCCACGCCTCGCGCCTGCCGTTTCCGCGATGCTGGCCGATCCAGCTCGTGCCTGGACGCTGCCCGAGCTTGCGGCGTTGTGCAACATGTCGCGGGCCACCTTCATGCGTCACTTCCAGGAGGGCCTGGGCAAGTCGGCCAGCGAGCTGCTACAGGACATCCGCATGAGCATCGCTGCCAACGAACTGAAGAATCCCATCCGCTCGACCGAGTCGGTGGCGGAAGCGGTCGGCTACCAGTCGGTGGCCGCGTTCCGTCGCGTGTTCACACAAGCGATCGGCATGACGCCGGGCGCGTGGCGCCGGCAGTTCAAGGCGGGAGAGGACGCGCCCGCCGCGGGCGCATAGGCCGCCGGGCGACGGGTGTTGCCGCCGTGCCTCGCGTTTTCCTGCGTGGCGTCATACATGCAAGACGCACCGCCAGCGGTGCTTGACCCTGTCGCGCTCCTGTCAGCTAAATAGCCGGCCGGGCGAGCGCCCGATCCCTCCTTTACCAAGCGTAGTCATGAACGCCACCGCCGATACCGATCACATCGACAACCGTCCGCTCGACCGCAGGGACGCGAAGACCCTCGTGCTTTCCGCGCTCGGTGGCGCGCTGGAGTTCTACGACTTCGTCATCTTCGCTTACTTCGCGAAGACCCTCGGGCACCTGTTCTTCCCGCCGGGCACGTCGGACTGGGTGGCGCAGTTGCAGGCCTTCAGCATCTTCGCGGTGGGTTATCTCGCGCGTCCGCTCGGCGGCCTGGTCATGGCGCACTTCGGCGACCGCATCGGGCGCAAGCGCATGTTCACGCTGAGCGTGTTCCTGATGGCCGTACCCACGCTGATCATCGGCGTCTTGCCGACCTACGCCACCATCGGCGTGTTTGCGCCGGTGCTCCTCACCTTGCTGCGCGTGGTGCAGGGCATCGCCATCGGCGGCGAGGTGCCGGGTGCGTGGGTGTTCGTGGCCGAGCACGTGCCGAGGCATCGCGTGGGTCTGGCGTGCGCGAGCCTCAGCGCGGGACTCACCGTGGGCATCCTCATCGGCTCGCTCGTGGCGGCGGGTATGAACGCACGCATGTCGCCGGCGGAAATGCTCGATCACGGCTGGCGCATCGCCTTCCTCCTCGGTGGCGTGTTCGGTTTCTTCGCGGTCTACCTGCGCCGGTGGCTGAGCGAGACCCCGGTGTTTGCACGCATGCGCGAGCGCAAGGAACTCACGACCGAACTGCCGGCATGGGTGGTGCTGCGCGACCACCTGCCGTCCGTTCTTCTTTCGATGGTGGTGACCTGGGTGCTCACCGCCGCCATCGTGGTGGTGATCCTGATGACGCCGACGCTCATGCAGACGGCGTTCCACGTCGAGTCGTCGCGCGCGTTCACCGCCGGAAGCCTGGCCGCGCTGGCGCTCTGCATCGGTTGCGTGCTCGGCGGCCTGCTGGTCGACTGGCAGGGAAGGGCGCGCGCCATGCTCGTTGCGTCGATCGGTCTCGCGGTCAGTACGTACGCGCTTTATATCGACCTGAAGGCCGGCGGCACGAACCTCTTCGTCCTCTACTCGCTCGCCGGGCTCTTCGCGGGTGTGGCCGGCATCGTGCCCTCCGTGCTGGTCGCGGCATTCCCACCCGCCATCCGTTTCTCCGGCATCTCGTTGTCATACAACGTCGCGTATGCCATCTGCGGTGCCGCGACGCCTGTGCTGGTCGGCTACCTGGCGAAGTCCGCCGGCGGCCTGGGTCCCGCGCACTACGTGGGTCTGGTGGCGCTGATCGGCGTGGTAAGCGCCCTCTACATGATGCGCGGACGCGGCACGTCCGCCGGATGAGCTGACCGCTTCACGCATTTTTCATGCCCGTGACGGCGGTTCGCACCGGGCCTTTCATGACAGTTGCGCCGGCCGCGGACGTTGGGCATCCTTTTGCCATCGCGGTGCTGCCGCCGCGCTTACCGGACCGTTCCCCTCGGTCCACCGTCGCCCTCATACCTCGCTCCAGACCATGACTGACGTCATCACACTCGGCTGGCGCGAACGGCTCGCTCTTCCGTCGCTCGGCGTTCCCGTCCTCAAGGCGAAGCTCGACACGGGCGCGCGCTCGTCGTCGCTGCATGTCGAATGGCTGGAAGTGGACGAGCGGGCGGACGGCACGTGGTTGCGTTTCCAGGTGCGCACCACGCGCAAGGGCGGCTTGTCGGCGCCCTGCGAGGCGCGGGCCACCGGGCGTCGTTCGGTCACGGATTCCGGCGGCCACGCCACGACGCGCTGGTTCATCCATACCGACGTGGAGCTTGCCGGACGGCGCTTTGCGGCGGAGGTGAACCTCACCGACCGGCGACACATGCTATTTCCCCTTCTGCTCGGCCGGACTGCCCTCGACGGGCGTTTCCTGGTCGATCCTTCGCTTTCCTACTCGCAGACGCCGCGCCGCGCCGTCCGGGACCCTTCATGAAGATCGCCATCCTGTCGCGCAACGCGCGGCTGTATTCCACCCAGCGCCTGGTGGAAGCGGCACGCAAGCGCAAGCACACGGTTCGCGTCATCGACCCGCTGCGCTGCTACATGAGCATCGCGCCGCAATCGTTCGCCATCCACTTCAAGGGCAAGCCGCTCGGGCCGGTGGATTGCGTGATCCCGCGCATCGGCGCGTCCAGCACCTTCTACGGCACCGCCGTGCTTCGCCAGCTGGAACTGATGGGCGTGTTCACGCCCAATCCCTCCGACGCGGTGTTGCGCGCGCGCGACAAGCTGCGCTGCCTGCAATTGCTGGCGGCCCGCGGCGTCGACATGCCGGTGACGGCGTTCGGCGACAACCCGGACGACACTTCCGACCTCATGGCGATGCTGGGCGACCCGCCGCACATCATCAAGCTGAACGAAGGCACCCAGGGTGCGGGCGTGGTGCTGGCCGAAAAGCGCTCCGCGTCGCAAAGCGTCATCGAGGCGTTTCGCGGCCTGTACGCCAACTTCCTGGTCCAGGAGTTCATCCGCGAGGCGAACGGGCAGGACCTGCGCTGCTTCGTCGTGGGCGACCAGGTGGTGGCCTCGATGCAGCGGTCCTCGGCACCGGGCGAATTCCGGGCCAACCTCCATCGCGGCGGTTCCGCCGCGGCCGTGGAGCTGTCCGAAGACGAGCGCAGGGTGGCCGTGGAAGCCGCGTCCGCCCTGGGGCTGGAGGTGGCGGGCGTGGACCTGCTGCGCTCGTCGAGGGGCCCCCTGTTGCTCGAAGTGAACGCCTCGCCGGGCCTGGAAGGCATCGAAGGCAGCACTGGCGTGGACGTGGCCGATGCCATCGTCGCCCACTGCGAGGCACGCCTGGCCCAGCGCCCGGCCGTGCCGAAGGTCCGGAAAGCGCGGGCCGCGAAGGGGTTAACAGCGATTTAAAGGACGGTCCCCTATAAAGGGCCCACTGTGATTCCGCGACGCGGGGTGACGGTATCGGGGCAGTAGTTCTTTCGGCCCGGGCGGGTTCCCCCGCCCGGGCCTCTCTTTTGGCGAAGCCGATGCTGTCCGCTTCACCCATTCCCCGTTAAGCTTGCAGTCGCAATACTCGTAAGACTCAAAAGCGACCGCACAACGGAGTGCCGCATGCGCGTTCTGGTCATCGAAGACAACACCGACATCGCGACCAACATCGGGGATTACCTCGAAGACCGCGGCCACGTCGTGGATTTCGCCGGCGACGGCGTCACGGGCCTGCACCTGGCCGTGGTGCACGATTTCGACGTCATCGTGCTCGACCTCACCCTGCCGGGCATGGACGGCCTGGACGTGGCGAAGAAGCTGCGGCACGAGGCGCACAAGCAGACCCCGGTGCTCATGCTCACGGCCCGCGACTCGCTGGAACACAAGCTCACGGGCTTCGAGTCCGGCGCCGACGACTACATGACCAAGCCGTTCGCCCTGCAGGAACTGGCGGCGCGCCTGGAAGTGCTGGCCCGCCGCGGCAAGGGTCCGCAAAGCCGCGTGCTGAAGGTCGGCGGCCTCACCTACAACCTCGACACCCTCACGGTCACCCGCGAAGGCAAGTCCATCCAGCTGAACCCCATCGGCCTGAAGCTGCTCCAGGCCCTGATGGAAGCCAGCCCGTCGGTGGTCACCCGGCAAGACCTGGAACAGCGTGTGTGGGGCGAGGAACTTCCCGATTCCGATTCCCTGCGCGTGCACATCCACGGGTTGCGCGCAGCCATCGACAAGCCGTTCGAGAAGCCCCTGATCCACACGCGTCACGGTATCGGATACCGCATGGTCGATCCGGATGCGGTCCAGACGTAAGCTCCGTTTCCGCCTGATCGTCACGTTCACGCTGTTCGGGTTCGGCCTGAGCGCTCTTTTCGCGTACGCGGCGCTCAACATCCGCGAGCGCGTCGAAGAGCAGCTGATCAATTCGGCCCTCCAGGACGAGGTCGATTCGCTCAATGCGAAGGTGCGGGCGAATCCGAACGAGCGGCCGCAGTTCGAGATCGTCACTGCCGCGACCTTCAGCGACCGGACCATCTACAAGGCGCCGCTGAACTGGCAGTCGCTCGAAACGGGCGTGCACGATCTCTACGAAACGGACGCGCAGGGGAAGAATCGTCATTACAAGGTGGCGGTGCGCCGCGAGGGCGGCATCATCAGCTTCCTGCAGTTCGATGTCTCGCGCGACGAGCTTGGCAAGCGCCAACTCATCACGAGCGTCATCGCCGCGGTGTTCCTGTTCGGTCTCATGTCGCTCGTCATCGGCGTCTGGCTATCGTCGCGCGTGCTGCGTCCAGTCACCGACCTGGCCCGCCGCCTGCGCGACTTCCGTCGCATCGGCAAGGCGGAGGCGCTGGCCCCGCATTTCGCCGATGACGAAGTGGGCGAGCTGGCCGTGGCGCTCGACGAGTACGCCATGCGCCTTACCTCGGTCGTGGAGCGCGACCGTGAGTTCAACTCCGACGTGAGTCATGAACTACGCACGCCGCTGGCCGTCATCGCGAGCACGACGGAACTGCTGCAAGGCTCGCCAGACCTCACCGACAAGCTGCGCGAACGCCTGAAGCGCATCGAGCGTGCGTCGCGCCAGGCCACCGAACTCATCGAGGCGCTGCTGTTGCTCTCGCGTGCCGAGCGTCGTGGGCCCACGCGCGGCGAGACCACGGATGTCGCGAAGGTCGCCTCCGACGTCATCGAAAGCCAGCGTCCGCAGATGGGCGGCAAGCCGATCGAGATCGAATTGATTTCCGATGGCTCCGTGACGGTGAACGCGCCCGCGTCGGTGGTATCGGTGGCCCTGACCAACCTCATCGGCAATGCCATCAAGTACACGATGGAAGGCATGGTCACGGTACGGGTGCTCGACGGCCGCATCGACGTGATCGACACCGGTCCGGGCATCAAGCCCGAGGACGCGGAGAAACTGTTCCAGCGCGGCATCCGCGGCGAAAGCGCCACCGGCGGCGGCGCGGGCCTCGGCCTCGCTATCGTGCGCAGGCTGTGCGAACTCTACGGCTGGGACGTCTCCCTGCGCCCGCGCCCTGAAATGGCCGGCGCCATTTCGACGATCGACTTCCGCTGACCGCCACCTTGTAGGAGCTGCTACAGCGGCGAGGAAACCTGGCCACGGTCCGCAAGGTGCCCTCGCCGCTATAGCGGCTCCTACAGGGATGCCGGCGCTTCACGCCGCCGCAAGATATCGCGAACGTGACAACCGTCATCTCAACTGTCATCAGATCTTCATTCGGACGTCCGAACATGCGGCGCTTACACGACGCGTACCGGGCTGCCTCAGGGGAGGAGGGCTGCGGCGTGTCAGCGCATGGAAGGACACCGCCTCTTGTTCAAGCAGACCGTTCTGGCCGCCGCCCTCGGCATGACTTTCGCGTCCGTCGCGTGGGCGACCGATAGCACCGTTCCCACCTCCGACGCCGACACCACCGCGGCCAGTCGCACGAAAGCGCAGGACCTCGACGCCGTGTCGGTCATCGGCAGCGGCGAAACACGGCAGGTGCAGCGCCTGCGTCCGGCAGACCAGAAGGCGCTGCCGCCGGGCACCAGCCTGCAGAAGGCCCTGAACACCTTGCCGGGTGTGAACGCGCAATCGGTGGACGCACTGGGCAGCAACGAGCAGTCGATGACGCTGAGCCTGCGCGGATTCAGCGGCACGCGCCTGGGCTACACGCTCGACGGCATTCCGCTGGGCGACAGCGCCTACAACAATTACAACGGCCTCTCGATCAACCGCGCGCTGATCTCGGAGAACTTCGCCGGCGCCGAA
The DNA here is from genome assembly GCF_056755355.1 of Luteibacter sp. HAY1-4A. NCBI lineage: Bacteria > Pseudomonadati > Pseudomonadota > Gammaproteobacteria > Lysobacterales > Rhodanobacteraceae > Luteibacter > Luteibacter sp. HAY1-4A. The sequence goes on along the minus strand of NZ_JBNDHZ010000002.1, from coordinate 89,185 downwards.
CTTTCCGAAGGCATCGGCAACCTCGGCACGCCGTCGACGAGCAACCTCGGCGGCACCATCGCGTACACCTCGAACGATCCCGCGAAGACCATGGGTGGCCGCGTCGTGCAGAGCATCGGCAGCGACAACAACCGGCGCACGTTCGCGCGTTTCGACACCGGTGAATACCACGGCTTCTCGATGTACCTGTCCGGTGCCCGCACGACGTCCGACCTGTTCAACGACCAGGACGCGTACAACGGCTCGACGACGAAGCAGTTCAACGGCAAGGCCCTGTGGGACTTCGACGGCGGCCGCATCACCGGCTTCGCCGACACCTCGCGCACGTCGCAGGCCGATTACTTCTACCTCTCGAAGAGCGAGCTGGCTCGCGGCCTCGGATGGGACTGGGGCGGTTATGCACCTGATTGGCAGCGCGCCGTCGGCAAGGCCTACTGCAACGCGGGCACGCTCAACGCGAAGCTCTGTGACAAGAGCGGTGCCGACAAGGACGCGGACGGTGCGTTCACGGCAGGGCAGATCCTGCGCAGCGACGACCTCTACTACCTTGCCGGCGACTTCTTCCCCACCGACGCGGTGACGATCCACGCCCAGGTCTACCACCACGAGGATGCGGGCGAGGGCCATAACTGGAACAGCGGCACGTACTCCTATCCGGGTACGCCGCAGCAACTGCCGATCATCTTCCGCAACACGTTGTATACGATCAACCGCTCCGGCGCGATCCTGTCGGCCTCGTGGGATGTGGGCAACCAGCACGTGGAAGGCGGCGTTTGGTACGAGCATAACGTGTCCAGCGCAGCCCGCTACAGCAGCTATGTGACCGGCCCGCGCGACCTGAGCGGACCAATCGATACCACGCCGGATCTCGGCGTGTTCGACCAGCGCACGGTGTGGAACACGCGCCAGGCGTTCCTGCAGGACACGATCCGCTTCCTGGACGACGCCCTCACCGTCGACGTGGGCGTGAAGAGCCCGCACGTGACATCGCAGGCCACGGCGCTACCGGGCGATGCCGTGCAGCCGATCAAGCCGACGTCGAACAACCAGTTCGCCAGCGGCAAGCTCAGTGCGAGCAAGGCCATCCTTCCGCAGTTCGGTGTGCGCTATCGCATCGCCGACGGCCAGGAAGCGTTCGCCAGCTTCGCGAAGAACATCGCCATGTTCCAGGGTGGGTTCAAGCTTGGCCCCCAGGCGGTCAGCCAGGCCACCTGGGACACACAGGGCGACCTGAAGCCCGAGAAGTCGCGCAGCCTCGAAGCTGGCTATCGCATCGAGACCGGCCCGATCGCCGCGTCGCTCGCGGCGTACAAGGTGCGCTTCGACGATCGCCTGCTGCAGTACAACCCCTGCGATTCCCGCCAGCCCGTGGGGCCCGCCTGCGGCAACCGCTTCTACAACGTGGGCGGCGTCGACAGTCACGGCGTGGAACTCACCTTCGTGTGGACGCCGACGGATCATCTGCGCTGGTACAACTCGGCGTCGTACAACCGGTCCACCTACGCCAGCGACTACGTGCAGGCCGGCGTGATCCAGCAGACGAAGGGCAAGATCCAGACGGATACGCCCACCAAGCTTTTCGCCACGCAGATCGACTGGTCGGAAGGACCGTGGTTCGCATCGCTCCGCGGCAAGTACACGGGCAAGCGCTTCTACACGTATACGAACGACCAGGGCTTCGGTGGCTTCACCGTGTGGGACCTGTCGGGTGGTTACGACTTCGGCCCCGTGTCGGTGGCCAAGGACGTGCGGCTCTCGCTCAACGTGACCAACCTCGGCGACAAGCGCTACGCCAGCAACTTCGATTCCAGCGCCTTCGTGCCCAGCGATCCGGCCGGCACCGCCTACGTGTTCCACGCTTCGGCGCCGCGCCAGTACTTCGCCACGCTCGACGTGCGCTTCTGATGCTGCGTCCCCTCGCCGGCCTTGCCGTCGTCTTCCTGCTCGGAAGCGCGGCCGCGCAACATGGCGTAGTGCTGGTGCCGGACGTCGCCACCACGCCCTTGCCACGGGCGGTGGAGGTGGATGGCAGCACGTATGTGGACAAGGGCCTGGTCGCCGCCGGCTCGCTGCCGGCGGGTACGGTCGATTTCCTCGGCGATACGCTGGGCTCGTTCTCGTCCCTGATGATCGAGCCCGGGAGCTGGAAGCGGAACGGCGATACCTACACCGGGGTGTTGTGGACCTTGCCCGATCGCGGGCGCAACGATCCCGAGCGCGGGGTGTTCTTCGACTACCGCGGACGCCTGCACCGATTCCGCTTCAGCATGACCTTGTGGGAGCCGGCTGTGCCGGCGATCCCGCGGCAGCGGGCCAGCTTGCCGCGAGCAACCATCGCCGCTGAAGCGGCTCCCACAAAGGCTGCGGTAACCATCGCTCCGGACGGAGGGCGCGTGCTCCGGGATTTCGATGGCAGGCCGTTCACGGGCGCCGACCCGGGCAAGGGCACGCGCACCGAGCGGGGCATCGTCCTTCCATCGCCCGCGGACGGTACCGGCGCAGGAAAGATCTCGCTCGACGCCGAATCGCTGCAATTCACCCGCGATGGCGGCTTCTATATCGGCGACGAATACGCCGCCAACGTTTACCGGTTTGGCAAGGACGGCCGTTTGACCGGTGTGATCGTGCCGCCTCGCGCGGTGCGTCCGCTGGATGCGAGCGGCAAGCCGGACTTCACCTCATTGCGTGCGCCGGCAACGGGTCGCCGCAACAACCAGGGCGTGGAAGGCATGGCCTTGTCGCCGGATGGGAAGCGTCTCTTCGTCGTGCTCCAGAGCGCGCTCGTGCAGGACACGCAAGCAGGCGATGCGGCGGGCCGTACGCTGACACGCGTGCTCATCTACGACGTGAGTCGCGACGCGGTGCCGCGGTGCCCCACGGCGCACTATGTGGTTCGTCTTCCCGCATACGACGCCGATGGCAAGGGTGGCAAGCCGAACCGGACGGCGGCGCAGAGCGAGATCCGCGTGCTGGACGACCGCCGCTTCCTCATGCTCGCGCGCGACGGTGCTGGGCTGGGCGCCGAGGGCGGCAAGCCGATCGTGTACAAGAGCGTGCTGCTGGTCGATACATCTGGCGCAACGAACCTCGCGGGCTCGACATACGAGAACGGTACGACATCGATCCTTGGGAACGACGGTGACCTGCGCCCCGACATACGCGCGGCGACATGGCAGCCACTGGTCAACCTGCTCGACCCAGCGGACCTCGCCCGCGCCGGCCTGACGCTCGATCCGCGTGCCGAAGGAAAGGCGCTTCTCTCCGAAAAATGGGAGGCCATGGACCTGGTGCCCGCGCTCGACCCTGAGCATCCCGACGACTGGTTCCTGCTCGTGGGCAACGACAACGACTTCATCGCAAGGCATTGCGTCATGGACGGCAAGCGCTGCGATTCGGCATTCGACAACGACAACCGCATCCTCGTGTACCGGCTGACCTTGCCGGACACGCGTTCCACCAACGCTTCCCACCACCGCTGAAGGGTCACGCGCATGATGAAACGTTCGGTTCTTTCGCTGCTGTCCGCCACCTTGTTGCTTGGGGCCACGGCCAGCCACGCCAATTCGCCCGCCTACGTCGACAGCAAGGAGTACAAGGTGTTGCTGGACACGACGCGCTTCGCCAGCAATCCGTCGAGCGCCGCGGCCACGCTGCTGCACGACGTATCCGCACGCCTGTCGACGCTGGGCTTCGACAAGACCGTTACCGGCAGCTTCAGCGCGGGCGACCGCGACACGCTGGCATACTACGACACGCCGCACAGCTGTTCCCTCATGAGCCGCGGTTATTCGGTGCGCACGCGTGCCGGCGACCATTCGGACATCCAGTTCAAGTTCCGTCATCCGGACGAGGAACTGTCGTACTGGACGGACGTGTCCGGCGCGGGCAAGAACAAGGAAACGAAGTTCGAAACCGACGTGACGCCCGGCAGCCTCGTGCTCGCGCATTCCACCAAGCAGGACGCGTCGACCACGCCGACGACGGTTGCGGCACTGATAAAGCAGTTTCCGGGAGCTTCCGCGCTTTCCGATATTTCCAGCGCCGGACTGGCGCCGGTGGCGGGTGTCACGGTCACACAGCAGGAATACGACGGTCCGGAATCGGACATCGGCGAATCGGTGGCCGAGTTCACCCTCACGCTTTGGTACGTCAACGGTGCAGCCACGCCCGCGCTTGCCGAACTGTCGTTCCGCGTCGAAGCCGACGACGACAACTACTTCACGACGCCGGTGCTCACGCGCTCGCAAGTGCTCAACACCGCCATCGGTTCCATTGGCAACGGCTGGAACATCGCCAACGACGGCGGCAAGACGAGCTGGCTATACGCGTACCGCTCGACCGCCTACCCGAACGGCTTCTGCAACTAACGAAAAAAGCCCCGCCTTCCCGGCGGGGCTCTTTTGTGTGGGAGCCGCTTCAGCGGCGATAGGTGCTCGCGGCACGCTTGCCCGCCGCCGCGGGATCGCCGGCATAGCCGGCTCCCACCATGGCGCCTTAGAGCGGTTCCAGCCAGCCCCAGCGGTCGGAGGTCTTGCCGCTGAACAGCCCGAAGAAGAGTTCCTGCAGGCGGCGGGTGATCGGGCCGGCCTTGCCGCTGCCGATCTTCTTGCCGTCCACCGAGCGGATCGGCGTGACTTCCGCCGCCGTGCCGCACATCAGGATCTCGTCCGCGAGATAGAGGTATTCGCGTGGCAGGTCGCGTTCCACGACCTCGATACCTTCCTCGCGGGCGAGGGTCATCAGGGTGTGGCGCGTGATGCCGGTGAGGATCGAGGCACTGGCCGGGGTGGTGTGCAACGCGCCGTCGAATACCAGGAACAGGTTCTCGCCCGCGCCTTCGCTGAGCAGGCCCGTGGAGGCAAGCGCGATGCCTTCGCCGAACCCGAGACGGCGCGCCTCGCGCGCGATCAGCTGGCCGGAGAGGTAATTGCCGCCGGCCTTGGCGCCTGCGGGAATCGTGTTCGGCGCGAAGCGCTGCCAGCTCGACACGCAGGCGTCTATGCCGTTTTCCAGCGCCTCGGGCCCGAGGTACGGGCCCATGGGCCAGCTTGCCACGGCCACGTCGGTGGGGCATTCGGCGGAGAGGCCGAAACCGCCCAGGCCGCGGAAGGCCACCGGACGCAGGTAGGCGGCGCGGAGGTCGTTCTTCTTGACCACTTCGCGGCAGGCCTCGGCCAGCTCGTCCACCGAATAGGGAATCTCGATGTCGTAGATCTTGGCGGACAGGTAGAGGCGCTTCAGATGGTCGGTAAGGCGGAAAATGGCCGCGCCATCCGGCGTTTCATAGCTGCGGATGCCTTCGAACACCGACGAACCGTAATGCAGCGCATGCGCCATCACGTGGACGGTGGCTTCGCGCCACGGCTTGATCTGGCCGTTCTGCCAGATCCATTCGGGGTAGTTCTGCGACATGGGAGCGCTCCGGAGGGGACCGCCCATGATAACGGTTGGCGAACCCGGCCACATGGCGCGATGCGTCAGTGCGCCGCCGGATGGGGCGCCCGCCCCTTAACCCGGCGGCCGTAACCAGAGGCAGCCCGAGTCGCGGACCACGGCGAAATGGGCGCGCCGGGTAGTGCCATCTCCTCCCGGGGTGGACGTCACGGCATCGATGCCGGCGCCCTCGCTTCCTTCCAGTGCGACAAGCGGCCGCTGGACCAGAGCCTCCATCGCGCGCAGGTTCTCGACCGCTCCGGCGCTGCCGTACCCGTTCCAGAGGATGAGGCCGCCTACGCGATTGGCGCTGCGCGAGGCGAACGCCTGCGCCAGCCCCTCGCGCAGCTCGGCAAGATCCTTGGCGCACAGCAGCCCGGCCGACGGTCCGCCGGCCGGCGCACTCGCCGCCGGTGCCGGGAGCAAGGACGCGGCGCCGACGCTGGCGCACGGCTGGTCGCTGAAGACAGGCCTTCCGTCGGTTCCGATGCAACGATGGATAGCGGTTTGCGCCGCGGCGGGCAGGGCGAAGGAAAGCAGGAACAACAGGACGATGGCGCGGATCACGGCACGGAACGCGGTGGCAGACGGTGCGTCATCATCCCTGCACGCCCTTCTGCGAAGGGTGACGGCGCGCACGTTACCGAGCGGCCAGGCGCTCCAGCACCGACGTGGTCGCCCGCGCCCGGTTGATCGTGTAGAAGTGCAGCCCGGGCGCACCGCCGTCCAGCAGGCGGCGGCAAAGTTCGGCCACCACGTCGGCGCCAAGCTCCCGCACCGCTGCCGCATCGTCGCCGTGCGCCTGCATGCGCTTCACGATCCAGCGCGGGATCTCGGCGCCGCACTGTTCGGAGAATCGGCGCAGCTGGCTGAAATTGGCGATCGGCATGATGCCCGGGACGACGGGCACGTCCACCCCGAGCTTCGCCACGTCGTCGATGAAGCGGAAATAGGCGTCCGGGTTGAAGAAGTACTGAGTGATGGCCCCATCGGCACCGGCGTCGACCTTCGCCTTGAAGTGGCGCAGGTCGGCCAGCGCGTTTTCCGCCTGCGGATGCGTTTCCGGATAAGCGGCCACTTCGATGTGGAAATGGTCGCCGCTGTGTTCGCGGATGAAGGCGACCAGTTCCGAGGCGTAGCGGAAGTCGCCGGGGGTGGCCATGCCGGAGGGCAGGTCGCCGCGGAGAGCGACGATGCGCCGGCAGCCGGAGGACTTGTAGGTGTCCAGCAATGCGGCGATCTCAGCGCGTGTACCGCCCATGCAGGACAGGTGCGGCGCCACCGACAGGTCATGGTCGGCCCGCAGGCGCCGCACGGTTTCGTCCGTATAGCTCAGCGTCGAACCGCCCGCGCCGAAGGTCACCGAAACGTATTCCGGCGCATGCGCCTTGAGATGGCCGACGGCGGCATCGAGCTGCTCGCGCTGTTCGTCGGTCTTGGGCGGGAAGAACTCGAAGCTGATGGCGGGCATGGGCGACCTCGTCTGGATGGCCCGCAGTATAAATATCTTTCCATCCAGATGGAAAGATGGCTAAGACCGCGGCCGCATCATAACGAGTGCCCTCTGCCGAGCTGTGCCTGCTGCGTGCGCACCTCTTCCAATATCTGAGCCTGCCGTTGGTCGTGCTGCTGAATCTGCTCGATGGCCTGCTCGGGAAAGGGCGGCGCCTTGTCTAAGTCGACCAGGGCCGGCCTGGTACGGACGCCCGTCCCGATGAATTCGATCGTCATCCGCTCCTCGTCCAGGCGCACGTCGAAAAGGTTTCCGGCCGTGATCCGGCTGGCATGGCAGGCGGCTGTGAATTGCAGCAGGCGGTCTTCCGAGGCATCGGGCACGCATCGCGCCAGCTCGTTGTAGAGCCCGTGCTGGGGATGGTCCGCGTGGCGTGGATCGTTCCGGCCCAGGATCGATGGCGTGGGAAGGCGCTCAGGTAGGGGCTGGGGCGACAGGGAGTCCAGGGCCGCTTCCCGTGCCACGTCGCCCGAAGGGGCCCGACGTTGCTCGAAGTCGTGCATGGCGGTCGACCACTGGTCGGCGCTGCGTGCCATCGTCGTATTCATCGACGCGACGACGGACACCTCGCTGCGCCTTTCCGCGCGATCGAACGTTGCTTCGATGGCAGTGAGTGTGGAGGCGTCTTGGCTCAGTTCGACGCGATCGATGCGCTGAAGGCCGTCTGCTCGCGCGGCGACGACCAGGGCGGCGCTGAGGTTGTCGCTGCGCTGGTCGGGCATCCGGTTGAATTGCCGGTCGAGGTCGGACACGTGCGCCTGCGCATTCAGGTACAGGGCGTGGTCGGGATGGCTCGGATCGTCCAGCCGGATGACCGGTACGACGGACGGTGGCGGTGTCGGCGCAGGAAGGGGCGCCGTCGGCGCTTCGACGGTTCGCGTCAGCTCGGCGGCTTCCGGCAGTCGCGGCGGTGCCTTGCCGCGTTGCGGAGCGACACTCTGCCAGTCGAACCGGTGAGCCAGCGCCAGGTCCACCGGCTCGGCATCGCGACAGATATCGACGATGGTGCAGTTCGCCAACTCGTCGCGGAGGTTGCGCTGGCCGTCCTTGTCCACGCGTAACCCGAAGGCGGCGGTGGCGCCGGTGGCCTGGAAGATGGTGAACTGTGCCGGTTCGTCCGGCACGCGACGATGGGTGAACAGCGGCCGGTCGGTCAGCGCATTGAGGTAATCGGCCATGCCGTTGAAGGCCAGCGTTTCGAGCCCTGCCTCGTCATTGCCGCCGCCGATGTTCGAATGGCCGCCGGGCAAGGTGGCGCTAAGGAAGCGACCGTCGTCGGACCAGTCCGGATCGAGGATGGTCTGGTGCGGGAACAACTCGCGCTGTTCGTCACGCGCGATTTGCGAGAAGCCCGACAGCACCGACTTGGGCAAGCGCGCGTCGTAGTTCTTCGGAAGGTTGGTGCCGACTGGATCGAACAGGCCGACAGCTTGCGCGACTTCGCCTGGCGGGACGAGCGTCCGCGACGATTCGACGGTGATGTTCCCATGAGCGTCGCGGCCGAACTCCAGACCTTTGGGATGGACGATGCCGAACTGATCGACGAGACGAGCCAACCCGGGTACCAGGACGGCGCCCCGGCTGTAGCCGACCCCGACGACGCGAATCTGCGCCTGCGGATCCTGGCGCGTCCATCGGTACGCCGCCACGGCGAGGTCTCGATAGACCTTCTGGATCTTGTCGTCCCACGTGTACGGGAAGGCACCGTCGATGGCGCGGGTGAGCGGATTTTTCTGCGTACCGATGCCTTCGGCGTAGCCAATGCCGATTCGATTACTTGGCTCGCCTGCAAGCTCGTCGGTCTGCTTCTTCAACTCGCCGACGTTCGTCAGCGTTCGATCCTTGTAGGCACTCTGTCCGGTGCCATCGAACAGAGCGATGAACAGGTACTCATGCGGCCGACCGTGATGTTGCAACACGGGTACGGTCTGCTTCGCCTGATGTTCGCGCATTCGCTCGTAGGCATCCAGATCGCTCGCTCTCGCAGGGCGAGTCGTGCCGCCGGAAAGAAGTTGTCCCATGGATCACGCTCCGTGTGCTTAGTAATGATAGGTCTTGGCGAGAATGAACTCATCGCGCGAATCGCTATAGGCGTTGCCTGGGATCTGGAAGTGTTTCGTCGGGACATAAGTGCGCATGTAGACCCGAATCGTCCGGTCGTTGACCTCCAGCAGGATCAATGGGTCGACGGTGAGTTCGCCATGGGGGAGGTCAGATACTTCCTCCCGGGGAACGTCATGCCTGGCGATTTCGTCGCGAAAGATCGACCCGATATCGATACGGGCCTGATGCTCCGTACCGTCCATGGAGCGCCAGATGACTTCCGCCGGTTCCGGGAAATTGGCGATGCCGACGTGACCACCCCCAATGTGATCCAGATACGTCGGACCATATTTGGATGAAGGCGGCGTCGGTTTGTCACGGATCGACCAAGCGCGCGCATACCAGACCTTGCACATCTGCGTGCTGTAACAGACCACCCTGAAGGTATGGTCCTTGAACCTCAATGGCCATTTCGGCGGTTGAAGGTGCAGCCTCGCGCGCAGGGTAGGGTCGATGTCGGGCTCGTCACGCAGCGTCGGTGCGGATGACGCGCAAGCAGTAACGCCGGCGGCGCCAACGGCGACGAGGGCCGCCATGGCAAGTTCGCGAGGTTTCATGTCTTCCCGTTCCTTCTCGGGTTTCGGTTCGGGCGCAGGGCGTGCCGGTGGCCCCAACTCGCGCCACACCTGCTCGTTGATGATCGCCACGTCACGCAATAGCTGCATGTCGTGCAGCGGGTCGCGCGTGGATAGCCTGTGCACGGGAATGAGCGATGAAGGGCGCGCGCCTTCCTCACCGAAGTCGTCTTCCGTTGTCATGATTTCTCCATTGAATCGATTTTTCCGGCTGGCGCGCCGTCTTCCATGGATGCATGGGGAGCCTTCCTTGCGCGGGACGCGAGGATGCTCAAATAAGTGGTGAGTCATGGCAATAGTTCATTGCCAACTTTGGCTGTAGGCCGCATTCCGTGAGGGAATGCCGAGTGCCGTCAGCTGCGCGCTCTTCGCTCGTTACTTCAGAAGTTTCGGGGCGACGAAAACGAAAGAGGGCGCCCGAAGGCGCCCTCTGTGACTAGCTCTTTATCGTTACCGATCAGTAGCGGTAATGATCCGCCTTGTACGGACCCTCGACCGGCACGCCGATGTAGTCGGCCTGGTCCTTCGTGAGCACGGTGAGCTTCACGCCGATCTGTTCGAGGTGCAGGCGGGCCACTTCCTCGTCCAGTTTCTTCGGCAGGCGGTACACCGTCTTCTCGTAGGTGTCCTTGTTCTTCCACAGGTCGATCTGCGCAAGCGTCTGGTTCGAGAAGCTGTTCGACATGACGAAGCTCGGGTGGCCGTGGGCGCAGCCGAGATTCACCAGGCGGCCTTCGGCCAGCATGTAGATGCTGTTACCCGTGGCGGCGAACGTGTAGCGGTCGACCTGCGGCTTGATGGTCTCGCGCGTGACGCCGGCAGCCGTGTTCAGGCGGTCGATCTGGATCTCGTTGTCGAAGTGGCCGATGTTGCACACCAGGGCGTTGTTCTTCATCTTCGCCATGTGTTCCAGCGTGATGATGTCCTTGTTGCCCGTGGTGGTGACATAGATGTCGCCGATGCCGAGGGTGTCTTCCACGGTGGTGACCTGGAAGCCTTCCATCGCGGCCTGCAGGGCGTTGATCGGATCGATCTCGGTCACGATGACGCGTGCGCCGAAGCCCTTCAGCGAATGCGCGCAGCCCTTGCCCACGTCGCCGTAGCCGCAGACGACGGCGACCTTGCCGGCCACCATGAGGTCGGTGGCGCGCTTGATGCCGTCGGCCAGCGATTCGCGGCAGCCGTAGAGGTTGTCGAACTTGCTCTTGGTTACCGAGTCGTTGACGTTGATGGCCGGTACCAGCAGCTTGCCGGCTTCGGCGAGCTGGTAGAGGCGGTGCACGCCGGTGGTGGTTTCCTCGGACACACCGCGCCATTCGGCGGCGATCTTCTTGAACCAGCCCGGACGCGCCGCGGCCGTCTTCTTCAGGAGGTCCTTGATGACCTGCTCTTCGTGGTTGCCGCTCGGGGTGTTGACCCAGTCGCTGCCGTCTTCGAGTTCCACGCCCTTGTGGATGAAGAGGGTGGCGTCGCCGCCGTCGTCGACGATCAGCTGCGGGCCGAGCTCACCCGGATGCGAGAGCATGTCGAGCGTGCACTCCCAGTATTCCTCCAGCGACTCGCCCTTCCAGGCGAATACCGGCAGGTCACCGGCGGCCAGCGCCGCGGCCACGTCGTCCTGGGTGGAGAAGATGTTGCAGGAAGCCCAGCGCACGGAGGCGCCCAACTCGCGCAGGGTCTCGGCGAGCACGGCGGTTTCCTTGGTGACGTGCAGCGAGCCCGAGAGGCGCACGCCCTTCAGCGGCTTCTCGTTGGCGTAGCGGGCGCGGATCTGCATGAGGCCCGGCATTTCCTCTTCCGCCATGCGGATGCGGCGGCGGCCGAGGGCGGCCTGCGAAATGTCGCGGACCTTGAAGTCCTGGAAAGAGGTGTCTTTGGTGACGGCGTTCATCTGGCGTAGCTCCGGAGATTCACGGGGGCGCCGTTCGGTGGGACGCCGCGCCGAGCCTGGCCTATGGGCATGCCCATGGTCGCAGCGCCCCTCGGCGGGCAAAACGGTCCGCGGATTATATCGCGGAATCCGGATGCAGGGATGAACGGTGTTTTTCGGTACTCTCGGGGTTCCGGTCAGACACGAGAGCCCGATGGAAGCCGCACGCGATCCCGAATTCCTTCCCCACGACGGCCCCCTGCGCGAGGACGTCCGCCGCCTGGGCGCCCTGGTCGGCCAGATGCTTGCGGAACAGGGCGGCCAGGCCTTCTTCGAACGGGTGGAGCAGGTGCGTACCGCGGCCATCCACCGCCGGCGCAGCGGTGCCTCGGTGGATGCCCTGGCGAAGACCCTGACCGGCCTCGAGGCCGCCGATGCCGAGGCGCTGGCCCGTGCCTTCGCCACATACTTCCAGGCCGTGAACACGGCCGAGCGCGTACACCGTATCCGCCGCCGCCGCGACTACCAGCGTGAAGGCGGGGCGCCGCAGCCGGAATCGCTGGCGGCGGTGCTGGCGCAGTTGAAGGCGGATGGAGTGGACCGCGATGAGTTGACCCGCCTGCTCGGCCACCTCGACGTGGAACCGGTGTTCACCGCCCACCCCACCGAGGCGGTGCGTCGTTCCCTGCTCGAGAAGGAACAGGAGATCGTGCGCGCGCTCGTGGACGAATTCGACCCGACCCGCACGCCGCAGGAGCGTCGCGACGACGACGCGCGCATCCTCATGGCGCTGTCCGCCGGATGGCAGACCGCCGAAGCGTCGCCGGTGCGGCCGAGCGTGCAGGACGAATTCGAGCACGTGGGCTTCTACATCGCGCAGCCGCTCTACCGCGTGGTGCCCGCGCTGTACGAAGCGCTGGAGCAGGCGCTTGCCGATACCTTCGGCGAAGGCATCGCCGTGCCGCGCGTGCTGCGCTTCGCCACCTGGGTAGGCGGCGACATGGACGGCAACCCGAACGTCAATGCCGATACCGTCGCGGCCACGCTTTCCGCGCAGCGCTCGCTCGTGCTCGAGCGCTACGTCGAGGACGTCGGCGCGCTCGGTCGCCTGCTCAGCCAGACGGACGATCGTGTCGCGCTGAGCGACGATTTCCACGCGCGCCTCGATGGGTACCGTGCGAAGTTCCCGGATGCCGCCGCGCGCATCCGGCCGCGGCATGCCGACATGCCTTACCGCGGCTTCCTCACGTTCGTGGCCGAACGCCTCGATGCGACGCTGCACGACAGGGACGGTCGGTACGCCTCCGCGGACGAATTCATCGACGACATCGTGCTGGTGGAAAAGAGCCTCCTGGAGCATGGCGGAAAGCACGCCGGTGCCTATGCCGTCGGCCGCCTGTTGTGGCGTGCGCGCACGTTCGGGTTCCACCTTGCGCGGCTGGATGTGCGCCAGGACGCTCGCCTGCACGACGAAGCGCTGTCGGCGCTGCTGAACGATAGGGAGTGGGCGAACCGCGATGCGGCGACGCGCGCCGGCACTCTCCGGCCTTACGCGTCCGGCGAACGCAATTTCGTGGCCGGGTCCGGCGACGAGAACGTGACGATGCTGCGCGACGTGTTCGCCACGTTGGCGGATTCGCGCAAGCGCTACGGCCACGAGGCGACGGGGCTGTACATCATCAGCATGGCCGAGACGGCCGCCGACGTGCTCGCGGTGCTGGCGCTCGCGCGCCATGGCGGCCTCGTGCACGAAGGCATCGTGCCGCTCGACGTGGCGCCGCTGTTCGAAACGATCGACGATCTGGCGGGCGGCGCAGAAACCCTGCGCACGCTGCTCGACGATCCTGTCTATCGCGCCCACCTCAAGGCCCGCGGCGACCGCCAGTGGGTGATGCTCGGCTACTCCGACAGCGGCAAGGACGGCGGCACCGTCGCATCGAAGTGGAGCCTGCAACGCGCACAGGTGGAACTGCTGGAGGTGGCAAGACAAGCGGGCATCCGCATCGCCTTCTTCCATGGCCGCGGGGGCTCGGCCAGCCGCGGCGGTTCGCGCATCACGCCGGCGCTCATGGCGTCGCCGCGGGGTTCGGTGGCGGGCATCCTGCGCGTGACCGAGCAGGGCGAAGTGATTCACCGCAAGTACGGCATCCGCGCGCTGGCCGTGCGCAACCTCGAGCAGACATTGGGCGCCGTGATGCGCGCATCGCTGCGGCCGCGCGACAGCGAGGCACGCGAAACGGCCTGGAAGGACACGATGGCGCGGCTTTCGGATGCGAGCCGCAAGGCGTACCGAGCATTTGTCGACAAGGAAGGCTTCGTCGACTACTTCCGTGACGCCACGCCGATCGACGTCATCGAACGGATGACGCTCGGCTCGCGTCCGGCGCGCCGGCGCAGCATGAAGGGCGTGGAAGACCTGCGCGCCATTCCCTGGGTGTTCTCCTGGACGCAATGCCGCGCTGTGCTCACCGGGTGGTACGGGCTGGGCTCGGCGCTGGACGCCACCGCGCAGGAATGCGGCGAAGAGGCACTTGTCCACATGGCGCGCGACTGGCCGTTCTTCGCCACGATGCTCGACGACGTGGAGATGGTGCTCGCCAAGGCCGACATCGATATCGCCGAGGCTTTCTCGAAACTGGCGGGACCGCTGCACGACCGTTTCTTCCCGATGCTTCGCGACGAGTTCGAGCGGACGGTGCGCTGGGTGCAGAAGCTCAAGGGCGGCACCGAACTGCTGGCCGGCGACGCACGGCTGGCGACGTCGATCCGCCTGCGCAATCCGTATGTCGACCCAATGAGCCTGCTGCAGGTGGATCTGCTGAAGCGCTGGCGCGCCACGGGCGGCAAGGACGATACCTTGCTCAAGGCGCTGGTGGCCTGCGTGAATGGCGTTTCGCAGGGTTTGCAGAATACCGGTTGAAGCAATTCCCACACAAAACCGGCTATGCCTTGTGTGGGAGCCGCTTCAGCGGCGATGGGTGCTTGCGACAAGATTGCCCGCTGCCGCGGGATCGCCGGCATAGCCGGCTCCCACACCAAGCTCACACGCCTCAGCCTTCCAGCTCTTCCCAGCGCGCGAATGCCGTCTCCAGTTCCGCTTGCAGCTTCGCCAGTTCCTCGTTGGCCCGGGTGATCGCTGCCGCGTCCTGCTGGAAGTACTTCGGATCGTTCATCGCTTCGGTGCGCTTCGCGATCTCGGCTTCCAGCTGTTCGAGTTTCGCGGGCAGGAGGTCGAGTTCGCGCTGCTCCTTGAACGACAGCTTCCGCTTCGGTGCGGCGGGCGCTGCCGCGGGCTCCGGGGCGGGCGCGTTCTTCGTCGCAACGGGCCTCGGTGCCGGCGTGGCCGGGCGCTGCCGCAGCCAGTCGCTGTAGCCGCCGATGTATTCGCCCACCTGGCCGTTGCCTTCGAGCACCAGCGTGCTGGTGACCACATTGTCGATGAAGTCGCGATCGTGCGACACCAGCAGGAGGGTGCCGGTGTACTCGTTGAGCAGCTCTTCGAGCAGCTCCAGCGTCTCCACGTCCAGATCGTTCGTCGGTTCGTCCATCACCAGCAGGTTGGACGGCTGCGCGAACAGCTTCGCGAGCAGCAGGCGGTTGCGTTCACCGCCCGACAGCCGCGTGATCGGTGCGCGCGCCCGCTCCGGGGAGAACAGGAAATCCTGCAGGTACCCGATGATGTGCTTGCGCTGGCCGTTCAACTCGATGTATTCGCGGCCCTCGGCCACGTTGTCCAGCGCGTTCAAACGGTCGTCGAGCACGGAACGGTGCTGGTCGAAGTAAGCCACTTCGAGCCCCGTGCCGAGCGTGACCTCGCCTTGCTGCGGCTTCAGTTCGCCGAGCAGGATCTTCAGCAGCGTGGACTTGCCGGCGCCGTTGGGGCCCATGATGCCCACGCGATCGCCACGCATGATGGTGGTCGATATGTCGTCGAGCAGCGTGCGCCCGCCGTAGGCCTGGGTCACGTGCTTCGCCTCGATCACCTTGCGCCCCGACGCCTGCGCCGTGGCCAGGGTGATGCGCGCGTTGCCGGACTGCTCGCGGCGCTCCGCGCGCTCGCGTCGCAACGCCTTCAGCGCGCGGACGCGGCCTTCGTTGCGGGTGCGACGCGCCTTGATACCCTGGCGGATCCACACTTCTTCCTGCGCCAGCTTGCGGTCGAAATGGGCGTTCGCCTGTGCCTCGGCGTGCAGCCGCTCTTCGCGACGGCGCAGGTAATTGTCGTAGTCGCCGGGCCAGCTGGTGACGGCACCGCGGTCGATCTCCACGATGCGCGTGGCCAGTGCACGCAGGAAGCTGCGATCGTGGGTGATGAAGACGATGCTGCCGGCGAAGTTCTTGAGGAAGCTTTCCAGCCAGGCGATGGCCTCGATGTCGAGGTGATTCGTGGGCTCGTCGAGCAGCAGGAGGTTCGGGTCGCGCACCAGCGCCTGCCCCAACAGCACGCGGCGCTTCATGCCGCCGGAGAGTTCGGAAAAATCGGTATGGGCCGGCAGCTCCAGGCGCTCGATCACCTGCTGCACGCGCGAGTCCAGGTCCCACGCGTTATGCGCCTCGATCTGGGCCTGCACGTCGCCCAGCCCGTCCATGTCACCCTCGTCGAGCAGGTGGTGATAGCGCGCGAGCAGGTGGCCCAGTTCGCCGAGGCCATCGGCCACCACGTCGAAGACACTGCCCTGCGTGTCCTGCGGCACTTCCTGCGTGAGCCGCGCGATGCGGGTACCGCCTTGCAGGCGGATCTCGCCGTCGTCGGGATGCAATTCGCCGGCGATGAGCTTCAGCAAGGTGGACTTGCCGGCACCGTTGCGGCCGACGATGCAGACGCGCTCGCCGGTATCGAGCGAAAGATCGACCTGTTCGAGCAGGAGCGGGCCGCCGACGCTGTAGTCGACGTTGAGGAGTTGGATAAGCGACATCCGCCCATTGTACCCGCTGACCGCGGCCCTCTTACGGGGCGTCGAGCCGGTAACGCGTGTGCTGGCGCCAGACGGTGCCCGGACGCAGGATCGCGCCTTCCGCGTCCTGGCCGTTCACCTGGTCCGGGAACGCCTGTGTTTCCAGTGCGAAGCCCGCAAATGGGCCGTATACGTCGCCATGCCTTCCGGGCTGCCCGGTCAGCTTCTGGCCACTGTAGAACTGCAGCCCCGGGCGGTCGGTCTCGACGGTGAGCCGGCGGCCGCTGGACGGCTCGGTGACCACGGCCACCACCCGTGGCGCGGCGCCCGCGTCGCCGCGCGGCACGTAGCAATGGTCGAAGCCGCCCACCAGGCGGAGTTGCGGGTCCGGCCAGTGCAGGCGCGAGCCGATCGGCGCCGCTTCGCGGAAATCGAAGGCCGTGCCGGCCACGCCTTGCCGCCCCACGGGAATGGCGCCCGCGTCGATGGCGAGGAACGCGTCGGCGTCGATCCGGATGACGTGATCGCGGATATCCGGGCGGCGGTCGTTGAGGTTGAAGTACGGGTGGGCGGTGAGGCTGAGGGGTGTCGGCGCATCGCTGGTGGCGGCATAACGCAGGTCCAGGCTGCCGTCGTCCTCCAGGCGCAGGCGAAGCTCCACGCGCACCTCGCCGGGGAAGCCGCCGTCGCCTTCCGGCGAGACGAGCCGCAGCGTCAGTCCGCCATCGTCCGGCTCCACGTCCCAGCGCTGGCGATGGAACCCGTCGTTGCCGCCATGCAGGTGGTTGCCGCCGTCGTTGCGGTCCACCCGGTAGTCGATACCGTCGAGGCGGAACCTGCCGCCCCGGATACGGTTGGCCCAGCGACCGACGATGCCGCCCATGTACGCATTGGAATCCAGGTACTGCCGCGCATCGGCATGGCCGAGAAGCACCTCGCCCATGCGTCCCTGCCGATCCGGCGTCTGCCACGAAAGCAGCGTGCCGCCGAGATCGCTGATCTCCACCTGCGCGCCGCCGGCATTGCGCAGCGTCCAGCGGTGCAGGGGGCGGCCGTCGGGAAGGTGTCCCCAGGCGGTGGCTTGCGATACGGGCATGGAACGTTCCTGGCGGGCGGCGCTCATGTCGCTCCCGTCGTGCGATGGAGGTCGAGGTACTGTCGCGGGGTGCAATCGTACTCGCGACGGAATACCGCATACATGTACTGAAGCGACGTGAAGCCGCAGCGAAGCGCGATGTCCGCCAGCGGCGTGTCGGAATGGGCGATCAGGTCGCAGGCGGCGTCGAGCTTGTGCTTCAGGATCACCTGGTGCACGGTCTGCTTCAGTTCGCGTTTGAAATGTTCCTCGAGCACCGTGCGCGACACGCCCACGTAGTCCGCCACCTGCTCGGTCTTGATGCCGAGGCATCCATATTGCCGGATGTAGTGGCTGGCCCGCATGACATGCGGGCTGCGTACCGGGTGGTAACGGCTCGACACCTGCACGTTGATCCCCACGGGTGGCACCAGCACGCGCGTGCCCGAGCATTCCACCCCGCGCAGCATCTGGTGCAGGAGGTGCGCGGCGGTGCGGCCCATTTCCTCGGCTCCCTGGATCACGGAGGTGAGGGGAATGCGCGTAAGCAGCTGCGCCATGGGGTCGTTGTCGATACCCACGATGGCCACCTGTTCCGGTACCGGGATGTCGCCGATCACGCAGGCTTGCAGGATCTGCCGCGCGCGGGCATCCGTGGCGGCGATGATGCCGATGGGTTTCGGCAGGGCCTTCAGCCACGCCACCAGTTCCTCCACCGCCTCGCCCCATCCGCCCGCGCTGGTGGGCGAGCCCTCGTACACCGTGGCCTCGACGGCCTCCTCCTCGACGATGGCGCGGAACGCATGCTCGCGCTCCTGGGCCCAGCGGCTGCCCGGATGTGCCGGGATGCCGTAGAACGCGAACCGGCTGAGGCCCTGCTCGATGAGGTGGTCGTAGGCGAGGCGCACGAGGCGCGCGTTGTCGGTGGCGATGTAGGGCACGCCGGCCGGATAGGCCGCAGGATCGTGGTACGACCCGCCCACCGCCACCACGGGAATGTGCAGGCCGCTGAGGGCTTCCGGCGCTTCCGGATCGTCGAAGTCGGCGATGACGCCGTCGCCCTTGAACTGGTGGATGTCGCGCATGCGGCTGCGGAAATCCTCTTCCATGAAGAGGTCCCACTCCACGCGAGTGCTGTTCAGGTAGTGGCCAATACCCGCGACGACCTGGCGGTCGTACACCTTGTTGGCGTTGAACAGGAGGGCGATGCGATGGGGAGCGGTCATGGTCTTCCGGGTACGACTAACCAGCACCAAGCTAGCAGGGTTGCGAGGCCCGTCAATGACGCGGCGCGGCATCGAAAAAGACCTTCCGCGCGAGGGAAATCGCAATTGCGCGGCATGGGCCGCGCTGGTCACGATCGTTGGAATCCGTCCCCACGCTCGTCAAGGAATTGTTATGTCGTACTTCTCCCATATTCCGAAGATCCGCCACGAAGGCGCCGACAGCGAGAATCCGCTGGCCTTCCGGTATTACGATCCCGACAAGCGGGTGCTGGGCAAGCGGATGGAAGACCACCTCCGCCTCGCCACATGTTACTGGCATACCTTCGTCTGGCCCGGCTCGGACGTCTTCGGTGCGGGCACCTTCGGACGTCCGTGGCAGCAGGCTGGGGATCCGATGGAACGGGCGCGCGAGAAGACGGATGCCGCGTTCGACTTCTTCTCCCGCCTTGGCACCCCGTTCTACACCTTCCACGACACCGACGTGGCGCCGGAAGGCGACGGCCTGGCCGATTACCGCAAGAACTTCGCCGCGATGGTGGACGTGCTCGAGCGGAAGCAGGCCGACACGGGCATGCGGCTGCTGTGGGGCACGGCCAATCTCTTCAGCCACCCGCGCTACGCGGCCGGCGCCGCGACCAACCCGCAGCCGGAGGTGTTCGCCTATGCCGCGACGCAAGTGCGTCACGCGATGGAGGCGACACACCGTCTGGGCGGCGCCAACTACGTGCTGTGGGGTGGTCGCGAGGGTTACGACACCCTCCTGAACACGGACCTCAAGCGCGAGCGCAGCCAGCTGGGACGCTTCTTCCAGATGGTGATCGAGCACAAGCACAAGATCGGCTTCAAGGGCACCATCCTCATCGAGCCGAAGCCGCAGGAGCCCACCAAGCACCAGTACGACTACGACACCGCCACGGTGTATGGCTTCCTGAAGGAATTCGGGCTCGAGAACGAGGTGAAGACCAACCTCGAAGCCAACCATGCCACCCTCGCGGGTCATTCGTTCCACCACGAGGTGGCCACATCCATCTCGCTCGGCCTGTTCGGTTCCATCGACGCCAACCGCGGCGACCCGCAGAACGGCTGGGACACCGACCAGTTCCCCAACAGCGTGGAAGAACTCACGCTGGTGACGTACGAGATCCTGAAGGCCGGCGGCTTCACCACAGGCGGCTTCAACTTCGACACCAAGGTGCGCAGGCAAAGCAGCGCGCCGGAAGACCTGTTCCACGGCCATATCGGTGCCATCGACGCGCTGGCGCTCAGCCTCGAACGCGCGGCCCGCATGATCGAACGCGACGCGCTCGCGGCGTTCAAGGCGAAGCGCTATGCGGGATGGGACGGCGACTTCGGCGGCAAGATCCTGCAAGGGGGCTTCACCCTGGCCTCGCTCTCCGACGATGCCCTCGCACGGGACATCCGCCCCGAGCACGTTTCGGGTGCGCAGGAGTTGCTCGAGAACATCGTGAACCGCTATATCTACGGTTGAATGAGAGACGACATGGAAACGCCGTCGCGCCTGTATCTGGGCATCGACCTGGGCACATCATCGGTAAAAGCGGTCCTCATGGATGAGGCGGGCGCCGTGCGCGCCAACGCCACGAGCCCGCTCGAGGTGTCGCATCCCAGGCAACGCTGGTCGGAGCAGGATCCGGCCGCGTGGTGGACGGCGACGGAGTCCGCGGTGGAGAAAGTCCTCACGCAAGCCGACGCGCGGCGCGTCGTCGCCATAGGCCTTTCCGGCCAGATGCATGGCGCGACGCTGCTCGACGATGCCGATGCGGTCCTCCGTCCTGCCATCCTCTGGAACGACGGGCGCTCCGACGTGGAATGCGCGGAACTGGAACGCGTGCCGGGCTTCCGCGCCATCACGGGCAACCTCGCCATGCCGGGGTTCACAGCGCCCAAGCTCGCATGGGTGCGCCGGCACGAGCCCGCCGTGTTCGATCGCGTCGCGAAGGTGCTGCTGCCGAAGGATTACCTGCGCCTGCGCCTCACCGGCGACTATTTCACCGATGCGTCCGACGCCGCGGGCACCTTGTGGCTGGACGTGAAGAATCGCCAGTGGAGCGATGCGATGCTCGCCGCCACGGGTCTCGACCGTTCGCACATGCCGCAGGTGAGGGAGGGCACGCAGGCCGCGGGCCGCCTGCGGCCAGAGCTGGCGGCGCGCTGGGGCATGGACACCGTGCCGGTGGCCGCGGGCGGTGGCGACAACGCCGCCGGCGCCGTCGGCGTGGGTATCGTGCGCCACGGGCAGGCCATGCTTTCGCTCGGAACCTCGGGCGTGTACTTCGCCGTGTCGGACGGTTTTCGCGCCAGCCCGGAGCAGGCCGTGCATGCCTTCTGCCATGCGTTGCCCAACACCTGGCACCTGATGTCGGTGATGCTCAACGCGGCCAGTTGCCTCGATTTCACGGCGCGGCTCACCGGCATGGCGGACGTGCCCGCGCTGCTGGCGGAAGCGGAAGCCCGCGGCCTGGAAACACACGGACCGTTGTTCCTTCCCTACCTCACGGGCGAGCGCACACCGCATAACGATCCGCACGCACGCGGCTCCTTTACGCAACTCGGGCCGGGTACCGATCGCGCCGACCTCGCCAACGCCACGCTCGAGGGCGTTGGCCTGGGTCTTCTCGACGGACTGCTTGCTGTCGAATCCACGGGCCTGGTCGCCCAGGAGATCACCGTCATCGGCGGCGGCTCGCGCAGCGCCTACTGGACGCAGATGCTGGCCGACATTCTCGGCAAGCGCCTGGTCATGCGCAGCGGCGGCGACGTCGGTCCGGCGCTGGGGGCCGCACGCCTGGCGCGCCTTGCCGCCGAGCCCGGTGCCACGCTCGACGAGGTCTGCCCCATGCCACCCGTGACGGCCGCCTTCGAGCCCGATGCGGCGCGTCATGCTTATTTCCTGCAAACGCGTCACCCTCTGTTCCGCCATTCTTACGAACGTCTGAAACCCCTGTATGCCGACGCCGACGCCGGCGACGAAATCCGCCCTTCCGCAAGGGCGATGCCATGACCGTATGGAGAAACCCATGAAACAGAAGCCCCTGCACGCCCTGCTGGCCGTATCGATGATCGCCGCCGGTGTCTTCGCCGCGCCCCAGGCGCACGCGAGCAAGGACAAGCCGGTGATCGGTTTCTCCATCGACGACCTCCGCGTCGAGCGCTGGACGCGCGACCGCGATTACTTCAAGGCCGCGGCCGAGGCCAAGGGCGCCACCGTGTCCGTGCAGTCCGCCGACGCCAATGAGCAGAAGCAGATCCAGCAGATCGAGAACCTCATCTCGCGCAAGGTCGACGTGATCGTGATCGTGCCGTTCAACGCGAAGACGCTCACCACCGTGGTGGCCGAGGCGAAGCGCGCCGGCATCAAGGTGATCTCCTACGACCGCCTTATCCTCAACGCCGACGTGGACGCATACATCTCGTTCGACAACGACAAGGTCGGGCAGATGCAGGCGCAGGGCGTCGTCAACGCCGCACCGAAGGGCAACTACTTCCTGCTCGGCGGCGCGCCCACCGACAACAACGCGAAGATCCTCCGCGAAGGCCAGATGAAGGTGCTGAAGCCGCTGGTCGACAAGGGCGACATCAAGATCGTCGGACAGCAGTGGACCAACGAATGGCTGGCGTCCAACGCGCAGTCGATCATCGAGAACGCGCTCACCGCCAACAAGAACAACATCCAGGGCATCGTCGCTTCCAACGACGGCACCGCGGGTGGCGCCATCGCCGCGCTCAACGGCCAGAAGCTGGCGGGCAAGGTCGCGGTGTCCGGCCAGGACGCCGACCTTGCCGCCATCAAGCGGATCAAGGCCGGCACGCAGACGATGACGGTGTACAAGCCGATCAAGACCATCGCCACCGATGCGGCCAACCTGGCCGTGCAGTTGGCCAAGGGCGAAACGCCGGCGTTCACCTCGAAGATGAACAACGGCAAGAAGGACGTCGACACCATCCTGCTCGCGCCCACCGCGCTCACGAAGCAGAACGTCGACCTCGTGGTGAAGGACGGCTTCTATACCCAGGCCCAGGTCGGCCCCTGATACCGTCGTCATGAGCGAATACCTGTTCGAGATGCGCCGGATCGTCAAGGAGTTCTCCGGCGTTCGCGCGCTGGACGGCATCGACCTCGCCGTCCGGCCCGGCGAATGCGTGGGCCTCTGCGGCGAGAACGGCGCGGGCAAGTCCACCCTCATGAAGGTGCTGTCGGGGGTGTATCCCTACGGCACCTGGGAGGGCGAGATCCTCTTCGAAGGCAAGCCGCTGAAGGCTTACTCGGTTCGCGACAGCGAAGACGCCGGTGTGGTCATCATCCACCAGGAACTGATGCTGGTGCCGCAATTGTCGGTGGCGGAGAACATCTTCCTCGGCAACGAGATTCGCCGGTTCGGCGGGTTGATGGACTACGACGCGATGTACGCGAAGGCGGAGGCGCTGCTCGCCCGGCTGAAGCTCAAGGACGTGAACGTCGCGGCGCCGGTCATGAACTATGGCGGCGGTTACCAGCAGCTGTTCGAGATCGCCAAGGCGCTGGCGAAGAACGCGCGCCTCCTCATCCTCGACGAGCCGTCGTCATCCCTCACTTCAGCCGAGACGGACACACTGCTGTCCATCATCGAGGACCTGAAGCGCGAGGGCGTGGCCTGCGTGTACATCTCGCACAAGCTCGACGAGGTGGCACGGGTATGCGACACCGTCACCGTGATCCGCGACGGCAAGCACATCCTGACGAAACCGATGGCCGACATGACCACGCATTCGATCATTACGGCGATGGTCGGCCGCGACATCGAGAACCTGTTCCCAAAGGTGGACCACGACATCGGCGACGTGGTGTTCGAGGCGCGGCACGTCACCTGCTGGGATGTCGCCAATCCGAACCGCAAGCGGGTGGACGACATCTCCTTCCAGGTACGCCGCGGGGAAATCCTGGGTATTGCCGGCCTCGTCGGCGCGGGCCGCACGGAACTGGTGTCGGCCATCTTTGGCGCCTACCCCGGCCGCTACGAGGCGGAACTCGTGCTCGAGGGGAAGCCCATCAAGGTGAGAACGCCGGAGCAGGCGATCAAGGCCGGGCTGTCGCTGGTTCCCGAGGACCGCAAGCGCCAGGGCATCGTGCCGTTGCTCGGCGTGGGCGACAACATCACCCTCGCCACGCTGTCGCATTACTCGCGCGCCGGACAGATCGACAGGCAGGCGGAATTGCAGACCGTGGAAGCCGAGATCCGCCGCCTGCGCGTGAAGACGGCCAGCCCGGAACTGCCGATCGTCGGCCTGTCGGGCGGCAACCAGCAGAAGGCCGTGCTCACGAAGATGCTGCTGCCGCAGCCGAAGGTGCTCATCCTCGACGAACCCACGCGGGGCGTCGACGTCGGTTCCAAGTACGACATCTACAAGCTGATGTTCGAACTTGCGGCCAAGGGCGTGGCCATCATCATGGTCTCGTCCGAAATGCCCGAGGTGCTGGGCGTCAGCGACCGCGTGCTCGTGGTGGGCGAGGGCAGGCTGCGGGGCGACTTCCCGAGTCTTGGTCTCACCCAGGAGCAGGTACTGGCCGCGGCCATCTCACACGCCGCGGAAGGGCCCGCACACGCGGCCTGATCCCCGATCCGTTCAAAAGCGTCATCAGGAAAGGTTTCCATGCAGGCACAGAAAGTCCAGCAGCTGTTCGTCCGCTACAAGATCCTCGCGCTGCTTATCGCGGTGGCGATCATCTGGGTCTTCTTCCACGTGAAGACGGACGCCGCGTTCATCACCCCGGGGAACCTCTCGAACCTGTTCCGGCAGATGGCGATCACCGGCATGCTCGCGTGCGGCATGGTGTTCGTCATCATCGCGGGGGAAATCGACCTCTCCATCGGTTCCTTGCTGGGGCTGCTCGGCGGCGTGGTCGCCATCCTCACGGTGAACGAGGGCTGGGGCACGTGGCCCGCCATCGGCGCGGTGCTGGTGCTCGGCCTGCTGCTCGGCGCGTTCAACGGCTTCATCGTCACGAAGATGCGCGTGCCTTCGTTCATCGTCGGTCTCGGCGGCATGCTGGCCTTCCGCGGCATCGTGCTCTACATCACGGGCAGTTCGACCATCGCGCCGGCGCCCGACGATCTTATCGCGCTCGGTCAGGGTTTCGTGCCCGTGGCACTGTCGCGCTGGATAGGCGCGGTGATCTTCCTCGTGATGGTGGGCCTCGCGGTGCGCCGCCGCGTGCGGCGCTCGAAGCTGGGGCTGCAGCAGGGCCCGTTGTGGGTCGAGGTGCTGCGGCTCGTCGCCATCGGTGCTTTCATCGCCGGCTTCATCAGGATGCTCAACGACGCCAACGGCATTCCCATTCCCGTGATGATCCTGCTCGGCCTGCTGGCTGCATTCACCTATGTCTCCACGCAGACGGTGTTCGGCCGCCACATCTACGCGGTGGGCGGCAACATGGAAGCCACCCGGCTTTCCGGCGTGAACGTGGCGCGGGTGAAGCTCGTGGTCTTCGCGCTGATGGGACTGATGTGCGCGTTCGCCGGCATCATCACGGTGGCGCGCACGGGTTCGGGTTCGCCCTCCGCCGGCACCGGCGGGGAACTCGATGCGATCTCCGCCTGCTTCATTGGCGGCACCTCCATGCGCGGCGGTTCGGGAACGGTCTACGGCGCACTCATCGGCGCGCTCGTCATGGCCAGCCTCGATAGCGGCATGCAGCTGATGGACGTGGACAATTCCTGGCAGATGATCATCAAGGGCGTGATCCTGGTCCTGGCCGTGTGGGTGGACGTGCTCTCCGGCTCGAACCGCAACGCCTGACCTGCGGCCGGCCCGCTTCCTGTGGGAGCCGCTTCAGCGGCGATGGGTGCTCGCATAAGGCTTGCCCGCTGCGCGGGTTCGCCGCTGAAGCGGCTCCCACATGTCGCCCGTCTCACGGCAATGCTTTGGCCATCTGCAGATGGTGCTTGAGCTTCGGTAACGTCTTCTTCGCGAAGGCTTTCAGGTCCGGATTGGAACCCTTCTCGATCTCGGTCTCGAAGATCGCCACGGCTTCCTCGTGGTCGGCAACCATCATCTTCGCGTAGGCCTTGTCGAATTCGGCACCGTGCATGCGCGACATGGCATCGATCATTTTCTGGCTGTCCGGCATGGGTGACTCCACGAGCGAATAACCCTTGTCGCCTGACTTCAGCCCCTTCAGCTCGTCGTTGTCGTGCGTATGGTCGTCGACCATCTGCTGTGCGAACTTCTTCACCTTCGCGGACGACGACTGCTTCAGTGCGAGCTTGCTCGCTTCCACTTCGGCGAGCCCGGATGCGCCGGCATTCTTGAAGAACCCGGCATCGGTGGCGGTGCCTCCCTGGCTGTCTTTTTCCTGGGCATGGGCAGCGGCAAGGCCCAGTGTGGCGGCGAGGAAGGCAATGGCGAGGGCAGGGCGGCGGGTCATGGCGGGCTCTCCGGGGTGGAGACTCTAACGTCGCACCACCGCGATGAAACGCCCGTGAGAATAGCTGGACGATAGGGTCCAGCTACATGTCTAAGCTCCATTGCCATTGCTTGGGCGCTTCCGAAAAAGCCAGCGCGGTCTAACGATCTTTCCTTCTTGTTTTCGGCAGGCATGTGAGTCGAAAGGTCTTCGGTTCCGCGCGTGCACCCCAGAAGTCTTGGACACTTACAAGGTATTCGATGGGGCCTTTCTCCACATCATCGCGTCTGCAGTATCGCCGAATTCGGAAGCGTCCCAGTTCATTCAGGTCTCCGATGCTTGCGCTATCGGCAGTGCACGGCTCCCTGTAGCAACGGGAAGGCACGTATCGAATACGCAATGGGTACACCGGATTGCCCCTTAAGGAAACGGGCATCTGAGCTTCCTTATCGACGGTCTCGATCAGGTCAGCCATGTTCTCAATCTTGAATTCCTCGCATTCTCGACCTTCCTTGAACAGTCGGTACGCTTTGGCAAGCCCCATCATGGAAGTCCTCTGGAACTCGGTGTCCTTAATAAGTTCTGCATCGGATGGGTTCGTGTGAAAGCCGGTTTCAACGATGATCGAGGGCATAGTGGCTTTCGCGTTTTCCGCCTTATCGTTGACCACGTGCGGAGCCTTTGCTACCGAGAAGGCTTTGAAGCGATCAATCGAATGGATCATCTCCTTCATGCTGCAAAGCGCAAGTTTTCCCAGATTTGCCGAGGCCTGTCTGTCGGGATGAATGAGCACCCTGAGACCACTGACGGCTGAATTCGTATCGGCGTTGGTATGCAGATGAATAATGGTGTCGGCCCCGACATGATTCGCGTACAGAGGGCGGCTTAAGATGTCTTCCCTCCGCTCCCGCCCCGGATCCGCCGCCGCAGGCAGCGAATGCCAAATTGATTGTGGCAAAGCTGGTTTCCATTGCTCGAGGAAGTAACGTGCCCCCAGGTTTCCCCATAGCAGGCCGCTAGGCTCATGATTGCCGCGCCAATCGGCGCGGAGCTCGACGGCATTGAAGCGGAGCAGGCGAAGGTAGTGACTTAGTTCCCTGGCGAACTTTGGAGTCATCTCATCCTCCAGGACGCCATTCGACACTTCACGGTGTGGTCGCCAGTCGTTATATCCGTGGTGGTAATAGCGCCCATGGCCTGCCGCGACTATCACATCTTCAGTGGGTCCAGCAGATCTCTTCCTGCGACTAAGTGGCGCCGGAGTCGGTTCGACGTCTCGTAGTATTTCGTCTAGAGATCTTCCACCGTAAGTCCACTCGAAAACGTTTATCTCCCCAGCTCCTTCGAGCGTCAGGATGCGGTTTTCTATCGCTCGGTGCAGGTCGGCCATATCATCGAAACCCGCCTCGTGGGAAAGGCGTCCTTCCATGTCGAATGCGATGCCGTTGCTCTCGATATTCAGTCCCACCCTGATGATCAGGGGACGCAAGTCTTGTTCGAACCAGGATTTCTCGTTCGCCGTCTGATTGGCAATCTCGGTGATCTGTACGATGAGCCTCTGACGCTCCATTTCCGACAGATCGGCGAGGGTGGTGGGAGTTGCAGGAGTTGCAGGCTCTTCGGCTGGACGCAAATGAACCTGCTGGGCAGCGGATGGATAAACCAGGCAGGCCGTCACGATAGCCGCCGATATGCAGGCAACCCGGGCTGTTACGGACTTCGGCGTTCGCATAAGAAGCTCCATGAGAACCGCAATTGCGGCTTGCTCATGGTCAACACCCAACACAAGATCGAATGTCGGTTGAATGATTCGACGCGTGCAGGCGAGAGCCATATTGAAATCGGAGTCCCCCTGGACTCTGATTTGACAGCACCTACATGAATGGGGCTCTCCTGTCACGAGACCTCGGTGATAGGAGAGGTGTCGGGCTGTGCCCCTCCGGGCGAGTTCGGTCGCTTTGCGACCGCATGTTTGAGCCCGGAGGGGCACAGCCCGGCGCCTCCCACCCATCGCTGCGGTGTGCGTGGCCCACACGATGGCGCAACTCAATCGGCGACGATTACCTCAGATATACGCGACGAACCAAAAAAAACGGGCACCCGAGGGTGCCCGTTCGATACCGCGTTGACGAAGCGGCTTACTTGCGGCCGACCTTCGCGCCGAGGCCCGCGGCGTCGCGCAGGATGTCGGCCTTGTCGGTCTTCTCCCAGGAGAACGCCGTGAACGTGTTGCCGTTCTTGTCGGTGATCTCGTAGGGCTTGCGGCCGAAGTGGCCGTTCGAAGCCGTCGGCTGGTACATCGGGTGCACCAGGTCGAGCATCTTGATGATGCCGTACGGGCGCAGGTCGAAGTGCTTGCGGATCAGCTTCTCGATCTTCTCGTCGGAGATCTTGCCGGTGCCGAACGTGGTGACCGAGATCGAGGTGGGCTCCGCCACGCCGATGGCGTAGCTGACCTGGATCTCGCAACGGTCGGCGAGGCCGGCCGCCACGATGTTCTTCGCCACGTAGCGCGCGGCGTAGGCCGCCGAGCGATCGACCTTCGACGGGTCCTTGCCCGAGAACGCGCCGCCGCCGTGACGGGCCCAGCCGCCGTAGGTGTCGACGATGATCTTGCGGCCGGTCAGGCCGCAGTCGCCCACCGGGCCGCCGATGACGAACTTGCCGGTCGGGTTGATGTGGAACTTGGTGCCCTTGTGCAGCAGCTTCGCCGGCAGCACGGGCTTCAGGATCAGCTCGCGCACGCCTTCGACGAGGTCCTTCTGCTTCACGTCCGGATCGTGCTGGGTGGAAAGCACGACGGCGTCGATGGCGACGGCTTCGCCGTTCTCGTAGCGCAGGGTGACCTGGCTCTTCGCGTCCGGGCGCAGCCACGGCAACGGCGAGTTCTTCTTCTTGCGGACCTTGGTCTGCTGCTCGACGAGACGATGGGCGTAGTGGATCGCCGCCGGCATGTACTCGCTGGTTTCGTTCGTGGCGTAACCGAACATCAGGCCCTGGTCGCCGGCACCCTGTTCCTCGGGCTTCTTGCGGTCCACGCCCTGGTTGATGTCCGGGGACTGCTTGCCGATGAGGTTCAGCACGCCGCAGGTCTCGCCGTCGAAGCCGACCTCGGACGAGTCGTAGCCGATGTCCAGGATCACCTTGCGGGTGAGGGCCTCGAGGTCGATCCACGCGCTGGTGGTGATCTCGCCCGCGACGATGGCGACGCCGGTCTTCACCAGCGTCTCGCAGGCCACGCGAGCGCGCGGGTCCTGGGCCAGGATGGCGTCCAGAACGGCGTCCGAGATCTGGTCGGCGATCTTGTCCGGATGGCCTTCGGAGACCGACTCGGAGGTGAAGAGGTAGTTGCTCATCGGGGCGATATATCCTTCTTTACGGATAAAGAGATAAAGGGCGCGCCATAATACACGGCCCCGGCCGGTTTTGCAGCGGGAAGGTACCGCCGGGGCGTGACGATTGCATGGACGTTCAGGGCCGGGCGCCCGGGTCAGAACCCGGCGATGGGATGCGGTCCGTAAGCTTTTTCAAGCAGTGCCGTCTCGTCCTCGCTGAGAACGAGGTCGATCGCCGCGACGGCATCGTCCAGGTGGTGCGGCTTGCTGGCGCCGACGATGGGTGCCGTCACGCCCGCGCGGTGGGCCACCCAGGAGAGCGCCACCTGGGCGCGAGGCACACCCCGGCCTTCCGCCACCTTCTTAACGGCGGCCACGATGGCTTTGTCCGAGTCCTCCGTGGCGTTGTAGAGGGTGCCGCCGAAAACGTCGCGCTCCTGGCGTGTACTGCCCTCGTCCCAGTCGCGGGTGAGGCGGCCGCGGGCGAGCGGGCTCCATGGAAGCACCGCGATGCCCTGGTCGATGCAGAAAGGAATCATCTCGCGCTCTTCCTCGCGCTGGATGAGGTTGTAGTGGTCCTGCATGCTCACGAACTCCGTCCAGCCGTGCAGGCGGGAGGTGTAGACCATCTTCGCGAACTGCCATGCGTACATCGACGATGCGCCGATGTAGCGCGCCTTGCCGGCTTTCACCACGTCGTGCAGCGCCTCCATGGTTTCTTCCACGGGAGTGCCGTTGTCGAAGCGATGGATCTGCAACAGATCGATGTAGTCGGTACCGAGCCGGCGCAGGCTATCGTCCACCGAGTGGAAGATGGCCTTGCGCGACAGGCCGCCGGCATTCGGCCCTTCGCGCCAGCGATAGAACGTCTTCGTGGCGAGCACCACTTCGTCGCGCCTCGCAAAATCTTTCAGGGCGCGGCCCACGATTTCTTCCGACGTGCCGTCCGAATAGGCATTGGCCGTGTCGAAGAAATTGATGCCGAGGTCCAGGGCCTTGCGGATGAACGGCCGGCTTTCCTCTTCGTCGAGGGTCCAGGCGTGGTTGCCGCGATCGGGCACGCCGTAGGTCATGCAGCCGAGCACGAGGGGCGATATCTCGAGGCCGGTGCGGCCCAGTTTCACGTAGCGCATGGGAACCTCCAAGGCGGGAGCGGTCGTTTGCCGGAATGGCGTAGACGTTACATATACCTGACAAGGCTATCTTCAATGGTCTCGCACCTGTGGAGAAGCGACATGTCATCCCTTGGAACGCCACGACGCGCACCACGCATCACCGGTTTCGTCGTCGCCATCCTGGGCCTTGCGCTGGCCCTGGGCGGTGTCTGGCTCGTCGTCCTCGGCGGCAGCGCCTATTACCTGGTCGCCGGTGCGGGCGTCTGCGCCACGGGCATTCTTCTCGCACGCGGTTCGTCCGCAGCATTGTGGCTTTACGCGATCGTGTTGCTGGGAACAGTGATATGGGCCGTCGCCGAGGTCGGCCTGATCGGCTGGCAACTCGAACCGCGCCTGTTGCTTCCCGTGCTTCTCGGCATTTACCTGGCCATGCCGTGGGTGACGCGACGACTGACGCCCACGCGTGGCGGCACTATCGCCGTGCTGCTCGTCGCCCTGGTCGGCATCGGCGTGGGTGTTGCGGGTTTCATGCAGCCGGTGGGCACGAGTGGCGACATGGTCGTACGTAACGACGCCGGTGGACACGACACCTCCGTTCCAGACGATGAATGGCCGTTCTACGGGCGCACGCCGCGCGGCGACCGCTTCTCGCCGCTGGACCAGATCAACGTGGGCAACGTGAAGAACCTGAAGCTCGCCTGGTCGGCGCGCACGGGCGATACCATCCGTCCCGGCGAGGACAAGGGCGGCACCGACGCCGGACACGAATTCAATTTCGAGAACACGCCGATCAAGGTGGGCAACACGCTGTACGTGTGTACGGGGCACAGCTGGGTCGTGGCCTTCGACGCCGCCACCGGGCAGAAGAAATGGACGTTCGATCCGAAGGCCGATACGGAACCCGACGTGTATCTCGCATGTCGCGGCGTCGCCTATTACGAAGCGCCGCAGGGCACGCAGACCGACTGCCCGCGACGCATCATCGCGCCGGTGCTCGACGCGCGGCTCATGGCCTTGAATGCCGATACCGGCAAGCCGTGCGAGGACTTCGGCCAGCATGGGTTCGTCTCGTTGACGCAATACCTTGGACATGTGCCGGCGGGCTTCCACTTCGTGACGTCGCCGCCGCTGGTGCTCAAGGACCGCGTGATGCTCGGCGGCTGGGTCTACGACAACCAGGCGGAAGGCGAACCCTCCGGTGCCGTGCGCGCGTTCGATCCCCTGTCCGGAAAACTCGTGTGGGCGTGGGACGTGGGCCACGATCCGCAGAACTGGACGCCCGGCCCCGACGACCAGCTGACCCGCGGTACGCCCAACGCCTGGGGCGTCTACACCGCGGACGCGGATCTCGGATTGGTGTACCTGCCCATGGGCAATGCCACGCCGGACTACTTCGGCGGCCACCGCCGCCCGATGGACGAGAAGGTGTCCAGTTCCACCGTGGCGCTCGACATCGAAACCGGTGCGCCGAAGTGGGTGTACCAGAACACGCACCACGACGTATGGGACATGGACGTGCCGGTGGGCCCGTCGCTGGTGGACCTGCCCGACGGAAAGGGCGGTACGGTGCCGGCGCTCGTGCAGACGACGAAGCGCGGCGAGTTCTTCGTACTCGATCGCCGCACGGGCACGCCGCTTACCGAGGTGCGCGAAAAGCCGGTGCCGCAGGGCGCGGTGCCCGGCGACTTCACCTCGCCGACCCAACCGTACTCGGTGGGCATGCCGTCGCTGACGCCGCAGGACCTCACCGAACAGTCGATGTGGGGTGCGACGCCTTTCGACCAGCTGATGTGCCGCATCCAGTTCCGCAAGTCGTACTACAAGGGGCAGTTCACGCCGCCGCAGTTGAAAGACACCATCGTGTATCCCGCCTTCGACGGCGTGATCGACTGGCACGGCGCGTCCATCGATCCGTACAACAAGCTGCTGATCGCCAACGCCAACTACATCCCGTTCATCATCAGCCTGGCCCCGCGCGAACAGGCTGAGGCCCAGGGCCTGGTGAAGCCATGGGACGGCAGCGGCAACGAGCCGCACGTGGGTGGCGGGCTGGCCCCGCAATACGGCACGCCCTACGTGGGCAAGGTGCACCCGTGGCTCAATCCCATCGACGTGCCTTGCAATCCGCCGCCGTGGGGAACGCTCGCCGCGATCGACCTCGTCACGCACAAGCTGGTGTGGGAACACCCCATCGGCACCACGCGCGACACCGGGCCGTTCGGCACGCACGTGAACGCGCCGCTGCCTACCGGCATCTTCAACATCGGCGGCAACATGACGACGCGGGGCGGCCTCGTGTTCATCGGTGCCACGGCGGACGACTACCTGCGTGCGATCGACGAACGCACGGGCAAGGAGCTGTGGAAGGCGCGGCTGCCGGCCGGCGGCCAAGCGAACCCGATGTCGTATGCGGTGAACGGCAAGCAATACGTCGTCATCGCAGCCGGCGGCCACAGCGGCCTGGGCACGAAGTCGGGGGACTATGTGATGGCGTACTCACTGCCCTGATTGCGGGAGGCGCCATCGCGGCAAGAGGGCCCGTGCTCTTGTGGGAGCCGCTTCAGCGGCGATGCGCACTCGCCAGGTGCCCGCTACCGCGGGATCGCCGGCGAAGCCGGCTCCCACAGTGCCGCGTTCGGCCTTGAAAATCGGCGGTCGGCCCCATAACTGCTGTTCCAACGCGAAAGCGATGCTTTGCCTGGCGCCGAAAGCAGGCGTAGCATCCGCACCCAGTCCAAGAGAGCCACTCCATGTTCCGCTGCAAGCACGATTTGATGCACGTTCCACCGATCGCCCCACGGGCGCGTCGCGGGTGCGCGCGCGCCGTGCATGGAGGCCCATCGTCGTAAGACGGTGCGCCGGCCTCGACGAACACCAAGCACCCGCAAGGGTGCTTTTTTTTGTCCTGAAAACCAGCCATTCCGACCTGGAGCAACGTGCCATGAAGAACCGCCGCGACCCCCGATCCTGACCGTCCTGCTCAGCCAGGGGCGGCGGCAAGGGATCGGGGAGTGCCTCGCTCGAGACCCATCGAGCCCCTGGCGTATCCCCATCAGGAACCGTTAGCCATGAGTACCACCCGAGAAACCCGCATCCCCGTCAGCCGTTGGCGCAACCTCGGCATCATCGCGCACGTCGACGCGGGCAAGACCACGCTTACCGAGCGCCTGCTCTACAAGACCGGCACGATCCATCGCACCGGCGAGGTACACGACGGCGCCACCACCACCGACCACATGGAACTGGAGCGCGAGCGTGGCATCACGATCGGCGCCGCGGCCGTGCGCGCGAACTGGACGCCCGACGGCGGCCAGCCGCATCGCCTCACCCTTATCGACACGCCCGGGCATATCGACTTCGCCATCGAGGTGGAGCGCTCGCTGCGCGTGCTCGACGGCGCGGTGACGGTGTTCTCCGGCGTGGCCGGCGTGCAGCCGCAATCGGAAACCGTGTGGCACCAGGCGCGCCGGCATGGCGTGCCGCTCATGGCGTTCGTCAACAAGATGGATCGCCCCGGCGCCGATTTCGACGCGGTGGTGGCGCAGATGCGCGAGAAGCTCGGGGCCAACCCGTGGGTGGTCGCGCGCCCGATCGTCGAGGACGAGCACATGACGGGGCTGGCCGACCTGGTCGGCGAACGCACCTGGCGTTTTGACGACGCCGGCACGGCCTCCGTGCACCCGTGGAACGACGCCGAGCGTGCGGCGTTCGCCGAAGCGCGCGCGGAACTTGTGGCCTCCGTCGCCGACCGCGATGAAGCGCTGGCCGAACTGTGGCTTGCCGAAATGCCCATCGACGCGGCCGCGCTCGCCGCGGCGCTGCGCCGTGGCACGCTGGCCGGCCTGGGTTCGCCCGTACTGCCGGGTTCGGCGTTCCGCAACGTCGGCATCGAGCCGCTGCTCGACACGATGGTGGCGTACCTGCCTTCGCCGTTGGACCGCCCGGCGGTTATCGCGCATACCGACGATGGCGACACGACCGTTCCGCCCGATGCGGATGCACCGCTGGCGGCGCTCGTCTTCAAGGTCGTCAACCAGGCGCACGGACCGCTGGCTTTCGTGCGGCTCTACGCGGGCCGCTTGCATGTCGGCGACGCCGTGTGGCGCAGCGGGACCGATCGCGTGCAGCGTATCGGCCGGCTTGCCGTCGTGCGCGCGGAAGACACCGAGGCCGTCGACGAGGCGGAAGCGGGTGACATCGTCGCCATCGCCGGCTGGAAGGACGTGGCCACGGGCGAGACCTTGTCCGATGCGCATCGGCACGTGCGACTGGAAGCGATCCAGGCGCAGCCCGCGGTGCTGTCGTGGCGCCTGTCGCCCGAGCGTTCGGCCGACCTGCTCAAGCTCGGTAACGGGCTGGCGCGCCTCGCGCAGGAAGACCCGTCGTTCCGCGTCGGCACCGATCCGGACACCGGCGAAACGCTGGTGTGGGGTATGGGCGAGCTGCACCTGGAGGTGATGGTGGAACGCCTGCGCCGCGAGTGGGGCGTGCAGGTACGCACCGGTTCACCGCGCGTGGCCTACCAGGAAACGCCGGCGTCGGCCTCGGGTGCCGTGGAAGGCAAGCTTGCCAAGCAGACCGGCGGCAGCGGCCAGTACGCGCGCGTGATCCTGTCGGTAACGCCGAACGGAAGCGACGCCAACACATTCGAGGATCGCACCACCGGCGGTGTCATTCCGAAGGCCTTCCAGGCCGCGGTGGAGAAGGGCGCGTTGTCGGCCCTGCTCGAAGGGCCGCGCGGCTACCCGGTGGTCGGTGCGTCGGTGGTGGTGCTGGATGGACAGGCACATGCCGTCGATTCGAACGAGGCGGCGTTCCACCGTGCCGCGCAGATCGCGGTGAAGTCCGCGCTGGAAGCGACGGGCACGGTGTTGCTGGAACCGGTGATGCGCGTCTCCGTGAGCGCCCCCGGCACCGCGGTGGGCGATGTGCTGGGCGACCTGCAACGTCGCGGCGGGCAGATCGTGAACCTCGTCGACCGGCAGGAACGCACGGAGATCGAGGCCGACGTGCCACTGGCCCAGCTCGACGGCTACAGCACGGCCCTGCGCTCGCTGAGCCAGGGACGCGCGTCGGCAACGGTCGCCTTCCATGCGTACCGCCCGGCGCTGCAGGAGCCGTCG
Organism: Luteibacter sp. HAY1-4A; assembly: GCF_056755355.1. Taxonomy (NCBI): domain Bacteria; kingdom Pseudomonadati; phylum Pseudomonadota; class Gammaproteobacteria; order Lysobacterales; family Rhodanobacteraceae; genus Luteibacter; species Luteibacter sp. HAY1-4A. The sequence goes on along the minus strand of NZ_JBNDHZ010000002.1, from coordinate 53,520 downwards.
CGCCGCTCGGCGTAACAGAGGGGGAGGGGCCACCCGGCCCCTCCACTTCCCCGCATGGCTGCCACTTCGCTGTAGGAGCCGCCGTAGCGGCGAGGCCATCACTCCACTGTGGGAGCCGCTTTAGCGGCGATGGGCTTACCTCACGGCTACACCGCTCCGTTGGCTTCTCGCCGCTATAGCGGCTCCCACAGTACCCTTTGTGCATGACTTCTTTTGCATTTCCGATCCTTGGGCTCGTTCTCGCCGGCGGCCGTTCCTCGCGCATGGGTGAAGACAAGGCCATGCTGCGTATCGGCGGCGAGACTCTTCTCGAACGCACGTCGCGCATCCTGCGCGAGGCGGGTGCGGCACGCGTGGCCGTCAGCGGCGCGCGCGACGGCGGTATCCCGGACTTATGGCCGGACACCGGCCCCGTCGGCGGCATCGCCAGCGCCATGCACGCACTGCCCGATGGCGAATGGCTCGTCGTCCCGGTGGACATGCCGCGCCTGGGGCCCGCGGTCCTCGCGCCGCTGCTCGCGGACCGGGGCCACGCCGCGACGTATTGGCACCGGCACCCGCTCCCCATGCGCCTGACGATGGACGCCACGGCGCGCGCCGTGCTCGGCGAACTCATGAACCGGCCAGGCCCCGCCTGCTCCATCGCCGCCCTCCATGCGCGCGTGGGCGCGTCGGCGCTGCCGCTAGACGGCCTGGACACGCGGCTGCTGGTGAACTGCAATACCCCCGACGAATGGCGAGAGGCGAACGCATGAGGGTGCAGCTGGAGGAAGACACGATCCGCATCAGGATCGACGAAGACGAACTGGCCGAATTGCTCGACGACATCGCATTGCTCGGTTCGACGGCCTTCGGCAAGGCGTTCACGATGCGCTACGCGATCGACGCCACCGACAACGGCTGCACGCTTTCCGGCACGGCGCACGAATGGCGCATGGAAGTGCCGCGCCAGGCGCTGCGCGACCTCCAGTCGCGACTGCCGAGCAAGGACGGGCTCACCTTCGACATTCCCGGCCACGACACCGTCGCCACCACGGTGCGCTTTGACGTGGACGTGAAGGACAGCCTGCGCCGGCGCCGGGGATAGGCACAGAGTACCCCCGGCGCACGCGGCTCAGCCGATGCGATCCGGGCGGCTGTAGATGTTGAAGCGGCCGGGCCGGGCGAAGCCCAGCAAGGTGACGCCGCAATCCGCGGCCAGGTGCACGGCCAGGGCGGTGGGTGCGGAGATCGCCACGACAATGGTCATGCCCGCGACGGCCGCCTTGGTGACCATCTCATAGCTGGCACGGCTGGTGATGACGAGGAAGCCGTCGCGCGGGTCGTTGTGTGCGACGAGCATCGCGCCGATGAGCTTGTCCAGCGCATTGTGCCGTCCGACATCCTCGCGCACGTCGACGAGGGTGCCGTCGGGTAGCGCCCAGCCGGCGGCATGCACGGCGCCGGTGCTCGCATTTACCGGCTGTCGGGAACGCAGTGCGTCCAGTGCGCGCTCGATGGCGTCCGGCGTAATGGTCGGACCCGCCGCCACCGGCGCCGGATGGCGCACCACGTCTTCCAGCTCGCGGCTGCCGCAGATGCCGCAGCCGCTGCGGCCGGGCAACTCGCGGCTTGTGTGGGAGCCGGCTTCGCCGGCGATTTCGCCGCTGAAGCGGCTCCCACAGGTGCGTATGTCCACGACGATGCCTTCGAGCACCTCGCGCACCTCGATGTCCACGATCTCCAGCATCGAAGCGACCTTGCCCTCCGTGAGCGCGAAGCCGCGTGCGAAATCCTCGAGGTCGGCGGGCGAAGTCATCATCACGGCGAACGGCGCGCCGTCGAAATGCATTGCCACGGGCACTTCCTCGGCGAGGCGATCGTCGTCGTCGCTGCGCCGCCCGCGCTCGACGCGAACGACGGGGCGAATGGCGCTGCCGGGCGGGGTCTGTTGCTCAGGCGGCATATTCCGCCTTCGGCGTGGCCGTGCGGCCGGCGGTCGTGACGGCGGCCTCGATGCGCACTGGCACGGACTTGTACGCCGGCGTACCCGAGCGGCGGTCGTGGCTTTCCAGCGCGATCAGCGCATTGCCCTCCGGGTAGTACATGGCCACCGAGCCCTCGGCGATGTCGTAGGCCACCGCAATGAAGCTGCGCACGGCGCGTTGCTTGCCATCGGCCACGTTCGCGCCGGTGGCGAACACGTCGATGCCGTCGCCATGCGCGAGGCCGCGCGAGGCGAGGTCGTTCGGATGCATGAACACCACGTCGCGCCGCCCCGTCACACCTCGGTAGCGGTCGTTGAGGCCGTAGATCGTGGTGTTGTACTGGTCGTGCGAGCGCACGGTGGTGAGGATCAACTCCCGCGTATTCGCCGGCGCATCTTCGTCGAGCGTGGCGGCGAGGAGGAAGTGCGCGCGCTTGTCCGGCGTGGCCCAGTCGCGCTCGCTGGCGGCGACGCGCAGGCGGAAGCCGCCCGGCGCGCTTACGCGGCGGTTGAAGTCGTAAAAGATCGGGAACACCTTTTCGATGTCGTCGCGGATGAGGTTGTAGTCGCCCACGAGCCGGTCCCAGTCCACGCGGGTGTGCGGCAGCGTGGCCTTGGCAATGCCGGCGACGATCCAGGGTTCGGAACGCAGGTGTTCGGATGCCGGCGTGAGCGTTCCCGCCGATGCATGCACCATCGACATCGAATCCTCCACCGTCACCGCCTGCGGGCCGGTGGCCTGCACATCGAGTTCGGTGCGGCCTAGGCAGGGCAGGATGATCGATTCCTTCGCCAGGATGAGGTGCGAGCGGTTGAGCTTGGTGGCCACGTGCACGGCGAGGTCCAGCTTGCGCATCGCCTCGAAGGTTTCTTCGGTATCGGGCATCGCGACGGCGAGGTTGCCACCCAGTGCGACGAGCGCCTTGGAACGGCCTTCGCGTATCGCGATTACCGCGGCCACGGCGTCATGGCCGTGCTCCACGGGCGGCTCGAAACCGTAGGTCCGGCGGATGCCGTCGTTCAATTCGTCGTTGGGCTTTTCCGTGATGCCGACCGTGCGGTCGCCCTGCACGTTGCTGTGTCCGCGCAGCGGGCAGATGCCCGCGCCCTGGCGGCCGATGTTGCCGCGCAGGAGCAGCAGGTTGGCGATCTGCTGGACGTTTTCGGTGCCGTGCGCGTGCTGCGTGATGCCCATGCCGTAGCAGACAATGACGTTCTTCGCCTTGGCGTAGATGTCGGCCGCGTCTTCGATCTGGGCACGCGTGAGGCCGGCATGGCGTTCGATGGCGTTCCACGACGTGCGCGCCAGGTCGGCCGCCAGCGCCTCGAAGCCGGTGGTGTTGGCGGCGATGAACTCGCGGTCGAGCACGCCGGGCATGCCCGCGGCGATGGCGCGTTCGTCGGCGGCCAGCAGCGCTTTCATCATGCCTTTCAACACGGCCACGTCGCCGCCGATCTTCAGCTTGTAATAAGTTGACGCGATGCGCACCGACTTGCCGGTGAGCATCTCCACGGGACTCTGCGGCGACGTGAAACGCTCCAGTCCGCGCTCGGGTAGCGGGTTGAGCACGACGATGGGCACGCCGCGCAGCGACGCTTCGCGCAGCGTGGACAGCATGCGCGGGTGGTTCGTGCCGGGGTTATGTCCGATGCAGAAAATGGCGTCGCAATGCTCGAAGTCGTCCAGCACCACGGTTCCCTTGCCGGAGCCGACCGATTGCGGCAGGCCCACGCTGGTGGCCTCGTGGCACATGTTGGAGCAGTCGGGGAAGTTGTTCGTGCCGAACTCGCGCACGAACAGCTGGTAGAGGAAGGCGGCTTCGTTGGACGCCCGGCCCGAGGTGTAGAACTCGGCCATGTTCGGATCGGGCAATGCACGCAGCGCCGCGCCGATGCGCTGGAACGCTTCCTCCCACGCGATCGGCCGGTACGTATCCGTGGCGCGGTCGTAGGCCATCGGGTGGGTCAGCCGGCCCAGGCCCTCCAATGCGTAGTCGGTCAGGTTCCACAGGTTAGCCACCGTGTTGCTGGTGAAGAATTCCGGCCGCACGCGTTTGGCAGTGGCTTCCCACGAGACCGCTTTCGCGCCGTTCTCGCAGAATTCGAACGACGAGGTTTCCTTCGGGTCGGGCCAGGCGCAGCCGGGGCAGTCGAAGCCTTTCGGCTGGTTCACCCTGTGCAGGGCCATCGACTCGCGCGCTATCGCCATCTGGCCGCTGAGCGCTTTCGCCACGGCGCCCAGGGCGCCCCAGCCTCCCGCCGGGCCATCGTATGGTTCGAAGCCGGGGACGGGTTTATCGGTCATGGACGTTGCTCGCAGGTGTATGGGGCCGCCGGCCGATCATTCTACGCGCCACTTTCAGCGGGCAATTGAACGAAGGTACGGCGGCGCAAGTTATTGCCGCGCCGCCACAACACGGAGCGCTGCGCCCCGCCGGCAGCCCTTTGCCGGAATTGTGCAATGCACAATAGTCATGACGAAATGCAAGTCATGCATTCTTCGCATACCTGATAGGTACCCCATCGCGTTGTTCCGCCGCGCGGCGCCGACGAGCATCGCCTGCGCTCCGTCGGCGTTTCGGCGGGTAGGGGGTAACCGCCATGACATTCCGACACTTCGCCATCGCCGCCCTGGTCGCACTCGCCGCGCCCTCTGCGTTCGCGCAGAGCACGCCCGATGCCCAGCAACCTCGCCAGACCGCGCAGGCGCCGACGAACGACGACAAGGGCCCGGTCGATCGGCTGCGCGACGACGGTGTGTCGCTTCGCTTCGTCTGGGCCAACGACTGGGCGGGCAGCGTGCGCGGCGGCGAACGACTCGGTGCGACGAACGGCGGCGGTGCCGTGGGTGGGGCGGACCTCGACATGGGCAAGCTCGCCGGTATCGAAGGCGGCAAGATGCACATCACCTTTGCGCGCTATTACGGGCACAGCGTCGCGGCGAACGACATCGGCGTGATCCAGAAGATCCAGGGCTACTGGTATCCGAAGCGCCAGTGGGAACTGGCCCAGCTGAGCTGGGAGCAGCAGTTTTCCGGCAGCCACATCAACGTGCTGGCGGGCCGTATCAACGCGACGTGGCAGTTCGCGCGTTCCACATACGGTTGCCGCTTCGTCAGCGCGCCCGACTGTCCTTACCAGCTCACGAACACGACCGGCGGGTTCACCGGGTTTCCCTATGTGAACTGGGGCGCCCGTGTTACCTACCAGCCCGACGCGCGCTACGTTTCCATCGGTGCTTTCGAGATCAACCCGGAGCGCCGGAACAACAACGGCCTCGACTGGGGCATCCACGACGCTACCGGTGTGCTTATTCCGGTGGAGGTGGGGTATGGCACGACGTTCGCCAACGATCCGTACCCGAAGCATTTGAAGATCGGCGGCTGGTACAACTCCGCGCCGTTCACCGATCCGGAACTCAATACGCGCGGCCTGCACCGCGGCCTGGTCGGCGGCGCACCGCGCAGCTACGACGGCGGCCGTTACGGCCTCTACGTGCTTGCCGACAAGGTGGTGTGGAAGCCGGACCCGACCCGGAACACACGCAACCTCGCGCTGTTCGGTTCGATCACCGGTCCGCTCGACAACGCCGAGAACTACACGCTGCAGTCCACCTTCGGCATGCTCTGGACCGGCCTGTCCGCCGCGCGTCCCACCGACTCGCTGGGCTTCCAGGCCACGTTGTTTCGTTTCAGCCGCAAGGCGGTGGGTTTCGAGGACGACCTCATCCACAAGAACAGCGACACCGACGATCACTTCGCCCGCAACGAGTGGATGACCGAACTCAACTACAGCTACAAGCTCTTCCCAGTGGTGAGCCTGGTACCCAACATCCAGTACATCGTGCATCCGGACATCCTGGGCAACACCGTGGGCGTCAAGCGTGTCCCCGCCAATGCGCTGGTGATCGGCTTGCGCGTGATGGTGAACATGGGCGGCCCGGGTAGCCAATGAGGCACCGGTCTACCGGATGGGCACATAATCGGGCCACCCTGGCCGGCCGTCGCGTGACCCTTCCGTGGACCTGAAACACCTGCAGAGCTTCATCCGCATCGTCGAGTTCGGCAGCCTCACACGGGCCGCCGCCACGCTCGACGTGTCGCAGTCGCTGCTGAGCCGCCAGGTTCGCCAGCTGGAGATGGAGCTGGGCACCCATCTGCTCGAGCGGAACGGTCGCGGCGTCGTCGCCACCGAGGCGGGGCGCGAACTCGTCGAGCACGGGCGCGGCATCCTGCGCCAGGTGGAAGTGGCGCGCATGCAGCTCGGCCAGGCGCGGGGCGTGTTCGCGGGAAAACTTGCGATCGGCCTCCCGCCCAGCGTCGGCGGGCTGCTCACGGTGGATCTCGTCATGCGCTTTCGCGAACGCTATCCCGCCGCGCAGATCAGTGTGGTGGAAGCCCTGAGCGCCAGCCTGCTCGAATGGTTGCAACTCGGCCGCCTGGATTGCGCCTTGCTCTACAACCCCGCGGTGAACGCCAACATGCGTTTCCGCCATGTGCATTCCGAAGAGCTCTACCTCATCGGCAGCGTGAAGGACGGCCGCGAACTGCCGGAAAGCGTGCCGCTGGCGACACTCGGGCAATACCCGCTCATCATTCCGTCGCCGTTGCATTCCGTACGCCAGCTCATCGAGGCCGACGCCGCCCGTTACGGGGTGCCGCTGGACATCCGTCTCGAGATCGACTCGGTTCGTTCACTGCTGGATCTGGTGGAGAGGGGTGTGGGCTATGGCGTGCTCTCGCGCAACGCGGTGCTCGCCCGCCGCGGCCCGCACCAGCTGCGCGCAGTACCGATCGTGATGCCGAGCATCGTCACGCGCCTGGTGGTGGCCACGCCTACGCAGCGCCCGATGAGCCCCATCACGGAGAAGGCGTTGGCCTTGGTGGACGAGTTGATCGCGGAAGGGAAGCTCGATCCTCAGGGATGATTCCGTGCCACAGGCGCAGGTGCTGCATTGCATCAAACGCAAGACGCCGGTCGGGATATGACAATTGTGCAAAGCAGATAGGCTGCCGATCACGTTGTACCCCCTCGCCGGCGGGAAGACCATCGCTCATCAGCTCTTCCGGTCGAAAGCGATGGCATACGAGATTCCCTGCTGGTACATGCGAGGCGGCACCTCGAAAGGACCTTTCTTTCTTGCCCGTGACCTGCCTGCGGACGGCGCCACCCGCGACGCGGTGATCCTGGCGGCCATGGGTTCGCCGGACGCCAGGCAGATCGACGGCCTCGGCGGCGCGAAGACGCTGACCAGCAAGGTGGGCATCCTGTCTGTTCCGACGGACGGCGTCGCCGATCTCGACTTCCTGTTCGGCCAGGTCGGCATCGCCGATGCGACGGTGGACACCACGCCCAACTGCGGGAACATGCTCGCCGCCGCGCTGCCCGCCGCCATCGAGTCAGGACTCCTCCAGGGCGACCATGGCACCACGACCCGCCGCGTACGCACGGTGAATACCGGCGTGGTGGCGGAAATCACCATCGAAACGCCCTCGGGCCAACCGGTCTACGACGGTGACGCGCACATCGACGGCGTGCCGCGTCCCGCTTCGCCCGTCAGCTGCGGCTTCCTCGATACCGAAGGCTCGCTCACCGGCAGCCTCCTGCCCACCGGCAACGTGCGCGACACGATCGACGGCGTCGACATGACGCTCATCGACAACGGCATGCCGGTGATGATCATCGCCGCGGCATCGTTGGGCGTGCGAGGCGACGAGACGCCGGAGGAACTTGCCGCGAACGTCGCGCTCAAGGCGCGCATCGAGGCACTACGGCTCAAGGCGGCGCCGCTCATGAACCTGGGCGACGTCAGCCGCAAGCCCGTCCCGAAGATCACCCTCGTGTCCCCGCCACGCGCGGGCGGCGCCATCGGCACGCGCACGTTCATCCCGCACGACGTGCATACGTCCATCGGCGTGCTCGGCGCGGTCACGGTCGCGACAGCGGCCGTGCTCCCCGGTTCCGTGGCGTACGACGTCGCCAACCCCGGCGAAGGCGACGTACGCACGCTGTCGATCGAACATCCGACGGGAGAATTCAGCGTCGAGGTGGGCATGGAAGGCACGCGCGTGGTCCGCGCGGCGCTCCTGCGCACCGCGCGCCTCCTGATGCGCGGCACCGTTCCCGTCTCCCCCTCGATCTGGCGCGGCCCCGCTGCCTGATCCATCCCCACCTGGAGCCCACCATGTCCGAACCGAAGACCGCGCTGGTCGTCAGCGCCCATTCCGCCGATTTCGTCTGGCGCGCCGGCGGCGCCATCGCGCTGCATGCGGCGCAGGGCTGGCGCGTGCACATCGTCTGCCTGTCCTTCGGCGAACGCGGCGAGTCCGCGAAGCTGTGGCGGCAGCCCGGCATGACGATGGAGAAGGTGAAGACCGACCGCCGCGCGGAAGCGCAGGAGGCCGCCGACATCCTCGGCGCCACGGTGGAATTCCTCGACATCGGCGACTACCCGATGCGCGCCGACCTGGACGTGGTGTTCCACCTCGCCAAGGTGTATCGCGAACTGCGTCCGTCGTTCGTGCTGAGCCATTCCCTCAAGGACCCCTACAACTTCGACCACCCGCTCGCGACCCATGTCGCCCAGGAAGCGCGGGTCGTCGCCCAGGCGCACGGCCACGATCCCCAGGTGCCGGTGATCGGCGCGCCGCCGGTGTTCCTGTTCGAACCGCACCAGCCGGAACAATGCGAATGGAAGCCGGAGCTGTTCCTCGACATCACGTCGGTATGGGAGAAGAAGCGGGCCGCGTTCGAGACCATGCGGGCGCAGGAACACCTGTGGGAGTACTACACGCGTGTCGGACTCCAGCGCGGTGCGCAGGCCACGCGCAACTCCGACTTCAAGATCACCTACGCGGAAGCTTTCCAGCGTGTGTTCCCGCACGTGACGCAGGGAACGCTCGCATGATCGGCATCGTCGTCCGCAACCGGCCGGCCATCACGGCGGAGCAGGCGAGCACCCTCGCCGCGCTCGGTGTCGCCACGGTGCACGAGGCACAGGGGCGTACGGGACTCTTCCTGCCGGGCATCGCGCCGATCCAGCAGGACCGCGCGATCGCCGGCTCGGCGGTTACGGTGCTGGCCCAGCCTGGAGACAACTGGATGCTGCACGTCGCCGTGGAGCAGTGCCGTCCCGGCGACGTGCTGGTGGTCGCCTGCACCACTGAAAATACCGACGGCATGTTCGGCGACCTCCTCGCCACGTCCCTGATGGGACGCGGTGTGGCCGGCCTGGTCATCGACGCCGGCGTGCGCGACAGCGCGGAACTGCGCCGGATGGGCTTTCCCGTCTGGGCGCGCGCCGTGCACGCCCGCGGCACCGTGAAGGCCACCTTGGGCTCGGTCAACGTGCCGGTGGTGATCGGCGGCCAGGTGGTGAAGGCCGGCGACGCCATCGTGGCCGACGACGACGGCGTGGTGGTGGTGCCCCATGCGACCGTGGACGCCGCCATCGCCGCATCCCGCAAGCGCATGCTGAATGAAGAAGACAAGCGCAAGCGGCTTGCGGCAGGCGAGTTGGGCCTCGATATCTACGATATGCGCCCGAAGCTCGCCGCCGCCGGTCTCCGTTACGTCGACGACCTTCCGAACGAGTGATCCGATGAAGTCCTGCCTCCCCCCCGATCCCCATCCCACCAAGCCGCTGCAGGCACTGCCCCCGCTCGCCTGCGATGCGCATTGTCACGTTTTCGGTCCGGCCGACCGTTTCCCTTATGCGCCGGACCGCAGCTATACGCCGCCGGATGCCCCTTACGAGCACCTCGTTTCGCTGCACGACTTCCTTGGCCTCGACCGCGGCGTGATCGTGCAGGCAAGCTGCCACGGCACCGATAACACGGCCATGCTCGACGCCATCGAGCGCGGCAACGGCCGCTACCGCGGCGTGGCCATCGTCGACGACGGCATCGACGACACGGGCCTCGAAGCGCTGGACCGCGGTGGTGTACGCGGCGTGCGTTTCAACTTCGTGCAGCACCTGGGCGGCCGTCCGGACATGAAAGTGTTCTGGCGCGTGCTCGACAAGGTGGCCGACATGGGCTGGCACGTGGTACTGCACCTCGACGCCAACGACATCGTGGAACTGAACGACGACGTGCTCGCGAAGATCCGCGTACCTTTCGTCATCGACCACATGGGCCGGGTGCAGGCTGCGAAGGGGCTGGACCAGGAACCGTTCCGCCTTCTCCTGGCACTCATGCGGGACAACCCGCTGGCCTGGGTGAAGGTCTGCGGTGCCGAGCGCGTCTCTGTGGGCAAACGGCCTTTCGACGACGCCATTCCGTTCGCCGCCGCGCTCATCGACGCCGCCCCCGACCGCGTGCTGTGGGGCACGGATTTCCCGCATCCGAACATTTCGAAGGACATGCCGAACGACGGTGGCCTGGTCGACCTCATGTTCCGCTTCTGTCCGGACGAGGCGCTGCGCAAGCGGCTGCTCGTCGACAACCCGGCGCGCCTGTACGACTTCGCCTGATCGATCCACGCCACGAGAATCCCATGTCCGATACCGCCGCCACCGTTCCCGCATCGCAGAAGCCGCGCAAGCCGTTCTATCGGCAGCTGTACGTCCAGGTGCTGGTGGCCGTGGTGCTTGGCGTGATCCTGGGTTACCTGTCGCCGAAGTACGCGGTGGCGATGAAGCCGTTGGGCGACGGATTCATCGCGCTCATCAAGATGGTGATCGGGCCGATCATCTTCTGCACGGTGGTGACCGGTATCGCGGGCATGCGCGACATGCGCAAGGTCGGGCGGGTGGGCGGCAAGGCGCTGCTGTACTTCGAGGCGATATCCACCTTCGCCCTGTTCTTCGGGCTGGTCGCCGGGCACGTGTTCCATCCCGGTACCGGATTCAACGTGGACCCGGGTACGTTGAAGGCGGGCGAGGTGGGCAACCTGGTGGCACAGGGCCACAACATCGAATCGATCGGTTTCCTGCTTTCGATCATTCCCTCGACGTTCGTCAGCGCCTTCGCGAAGGGCGACGTGCTTTCGATCCTGTTGATCTCGGTGCTGTTCGGCTGCGCACTGGCTTCGGTAGGCGAGCGGGGCAAGCCGGTATACGACGTGATCGACGCGGGCGCGCAGGTCTTCTTCAAGATCGTGCACTACATCACGGCGGTATCGTCCATCGGTGCCTTCGGCGCGATGGCGTTCACCATCGGCAAGTACGGTGTGGTATCGCTGGTGCCGCTGATGGAACTGATCGGCAGCTTCTACCTCGTGTGCGTGATCTTCGTGGTGTTGGTGCTCGGCGCGGTGGCGCGTCTCGCGGGCTTCAGCATCCTGCGCTTCTGCGCCTACATCAAGGACGAGTTGCTGATCGTGCTGGGCACGAGTTCGTCGGAGGTGGTGCTGGCGCCGCTGATGCGGAAAATGGAGGCGCTGGGCTGCCCGAAGGAGACGGTGGGCCTGGTGGTACCGACGGGCTATTCGTTCAACCTGGACGGCACGAACATCTACCTGACGATGGCGATCCTCTTCATCGCGCAGGCGCTGAACATTCCGCTCACGCTGGAACAGCAGATCACGGTGGCGATCGTGGGCATGCTGACGTCGAAGGGTGCGAGCGGCGTCGCCGGCGCGGCGCTGGTGATGCTCGCCTCGACGCTCAGCGTCGTGCCCGTGGTCCCGGTCGCGGGCATGGTGCTGATCCTGGGCATCCACCGCTTCCTGGGCACCGGCCTCGCGATGACGAACCTCGTCGGCAACGGTGTCGCGGCCATCGTGGTGTCGGCTTGGGAGCATGAACTGGACCGTCCGAAGATGGCAGCGGTGCTGAAAGCCGCCTGATCGGGGTTCAAGCCGCCAGCGAAACGCCCGCTTCCAATGCGTCGAAATACTCGCGCGTGAGCCGCAACTGCGTCGCCGCATCTTCAGCCTTGTTCACCACATGGCGGAAAGCGGCGTTCTCGGGACGGTCCTTCGCGTACCAGCCCAGGTGTTTGCGTGCGATGCGCACACCCATCTGCTCGCCGTAGAAGGCGTAGAGATGCTCGAGGTGGCCGGTGAGGATGTCGCGTACTTCGCCTGGCGTGGGCTCAGGAAGGAAGCCGCCGGTGTCGAGGTGATGGGCGATCTCGCGGAAGATCCACGGCCGGCCCTGGGCGCCTCGGCCGATCATCACCGCATCGGCGCCGGTGATGCGCAGCACCTCGCGCGCCTTTGCCGGATCGACGATGTCGCCGTTCGCGAGCACGGGAATGGAAACACTGGCCTTCACCGCCGCGATGGTGGCGTACTCGGCTTCGCCTTCGTACTTGTCGGCGCGCGTGCGCCCATGCACCGAAAGCGCGGCGATGCCGGCGTCCTCGGCGATGCGCGCGATGGTGAGGGCGTTGCGGTGCTCGCGGTCCCAGCCGGTGCGGATCTTGAGCGTGACCGGAATATCCACCGCCTTCACCACGGCGTGGAGGATGCGCGCCACCAGGGGCTCGTCCTGGAGCAGGGCGGAACCGGACCACACGTTGCACACCTTCTTGGCGGGGCAGCCCATGTTGATGTCGACGATCTGCGCGCCGTTGTCGGCGTTGTAGCGGGCGGCCTCGGCGAGCATGCCGGGATCGTAGCCGGCGATCTGCACGCTGACAGGCTCGGGCTCGCCTTCGTGGTCCATGCGCCGCAACGACTTGCGCGTGTTCCAAAGGCGTGGATCGGCGGTGGTCATCTCGGACACGGCAAGCCCGGCCCCCATGCGCTTGCACAGGAGACGGAACGGCTTGTCGGTGACGCCGGCCATGGGCGCGAGCACCACGGCGGGCGCGATGGTGTAGGGGCCGATGCGCATGCCCTTGATTTTACGGCTTTCCGCGCTCCGCGCCCAGCGCGGCCACCGCCGCGGCGGCGTCCACTTCGAGCACCCCGTGGCTGAGGGTGCTGGTGCGCAGCAGGATGTCGCGCGCCGTGGCCGCGTCGAGGCGTGGCGAGATGGAGACGAGGAGGGCGAGGATGCCGCTGACGTGCGCCGCGGCCATGGAGGAGCCGGAGGAGAAATCGTAGCCACCACCGGGTTGGGTGGTGAGGATGTCCTTGCCTGGGGCGCTCAGGACACCGGGTGCGGCGGGTGTAGTGTCGCTCGAGCGCACCACGAGCACACCGGGCGCGTTGTCGGGAAAGCCGCCGGTGCCGCCGCCGGGCGGCATGGCGGCCACGACGATCCGCCCACGCTCGAGCAGCTGTGCGAGTAGCCTGCCAAGCAGGGGATCGGCGGGGCCACCGAGGCTGAGATTGACGATGCGGGCATCGGTGTCGTTCACGGCGGCGAGTGCTTTCGCAAGCGTGAACGAGTTGCACCGCGCGCCTTTGTCGGCTTGGGGGTACCAGCAGGCCTTGTACACGCTGATGCGCGCCTTCGGCGCCATGCCGACCATGCCCTGGTGGTTGTCGCCTTCGGCCGCGATGATGCCGGCCACTTCGGTACCGTGACGGTCGCCGTCGTAGTTGGCTGCGTCGCCGTCCACGGCGTCGCCGGCATCGCGCACATGATCGTGCAGGTCGGGGTGGCTCATGTCCGCGCCGGTATCGACGACGGCCACGTGCACTCCGCCGCCCTGGGTCACCGTATGGGCCACGGCCGCATGCGTTTCGACGAAGCCGCGCTGGAGGTCGGTGTACGGATCGTTGTAGCGGCGGCCAGCCGGCGGCGGTGAGGGCTGCGCGTTGTCGGCCTCGCCGAAAACGGTGTACTCCTGCAGCGGCTGCGCCAGTTGCACACGCTCGTCGGCGGCGAGCCTTGCGATCAGGGCGTCGCGGTCCACGCCCGGCGGAGGATGCATCACCACGCAGTACAGGCCGAGCGCCTTGATGGGCCAGCCGGTGATCGTGCGCACGCCATAGGCTTTTTCGATGTCCGCAAGGGCGGACGCCGCGCGCTGGCCCGCGCTGTAGTTCGCGGCGGGCGTGTAGCCGAGGAGGTTGGAGCCCGCGTGGGTCGCCGCGGGCTCGAGCGGGTTGGCCACCGCCAGGACGATGTCGCGGCCGCTGTCCATCGCGGCGACATCGCCGACGGGTCCGGCTGTGTCCGTGGACTTGCCGGTCAGCGCACGCGTCGGCGCGCAGCCCGCGAGCGCGGGCATGAGGAGGCACGCCGCGAGAGTGACCAGCAGACGCTTCATGGTGCTCCGGCGACGGGCTCCGCGAAGCGGATGCCCTGCGTGGCGCGCAGGCGCTTCAATGCTTCGTCCGATGCGGCCTTGCCGTCTTCCGGCACCAGCGTGTATGCCCCGACGTCGTTCGGTCCACCGGTCACGCGCAGGTGCAGGTCCTGCAGCACCTTGTTCCACTCGGCGACTTTCATCGTGGACTGCGGCACCACGCGCAACGAGCCGGCGGCCGCGGGGGTTTCGTCCTGGCTCAGCGTGCGGTAGGCCGGCGCGGATGGTGTCTCGCCGCGGAGCTTCACACCCAGCACGCCGATGCCGATGGCCTGCACCAGCACGGCGGCGACCAAGGCGCGGACGAGCCAGCCCGACGATGCCAGGCGGCGTGCCACCGGTGGCCGTGCCTCGTCTTCGTCGATGCGGGCCATCAGCCGGGCAAGGCCCGCCTCGGCGTCGAGGGGAAGGTCGGACGGCAGCGACAGTGCCTCGCGCAGGCGTTCCTGCTGCGCGAATTCCTCGCGACAGGCATCGCAGCCGGCGAGATGGGTCTGCAACCACTCGTCCTGGGCGGCGGTAGCGTCGCCGCGGATTACCCAGGGCATCGCTTCCCAGGCTCGTGTGCAATCCCTGCCGGCATCCTTTTGGAGGGTCATGGCGCGTTCTCTCTGTGTATATTCCGCTCCCCGGCGAGGCCGGGAAGCACGTTGCGCAGTTTCACGCGTGCGTGGAAGAGGCGGGCCTTCACGGTGCCCACCGGGCACCCCATGATGGTCGCCACGTCGTCGAGCGTGTGGCCGACGCCGTAGACCAACTCGACCACCACGCGCTGGTCGGCGGACAGTCTTTCGAGGCCTTTGCCCAGCCAGTCGCGCATCACGCGGTCTTCGTCCGGGTCGTGCGACGGCGTGCGGTCCTCGGGCAAGCTGTCCTCGTCGACCGGCTCGCTGCCGTGCTGGCGCAGTGCCTTGAGGCCGCAGCGGTACGCGATGCCCATGATCCAGGTGGATACGCGGGAATCGCCCTGGAACGTGCCGGCCTTCTGCCAAGCCACCAGGAAGCAGTCGTTGATGGCTTCCTCGACGATGTCGGCGCGGCGGGTGATGCGTGACAGGAAGCGGCAGAGCCGGCCGTGATACGCGCGGTACATCACCGAGAGCGCGGCTCGGTCGCCGTCGGCCATGCGCCGCAGCAGTTGGCGGTCGGTGGCGTCGGCCTCGTTGTCGGCTTCGCTCATGGGCGTGGCTCGTGGGTTCGCATGACTCTTGGTGCCGGGCGGAGCGCGAAAGGTTGCCTTCGCCGCCTTTCAGAAAGCCCACGCCACCGTCGCAATCCACGGTGAGACTTTCGGCTGGTAGCCCGGGCGGTCGCGATCGCTCGTGACGTGGGCGGCCTCGACCCGCCAGGGACCGTGGTCCCAGGCGACGCCGGCGTGCCCGTAATAGTAGTGGTTCCGGCGTTCGTAGCCGTTGCCGCGGGGCGGGACCAGTTCCTGCGCGACGCCGGCGCTCGCCGTCAGGGAGAACCCGTGGGCCAGGGGCCAGCGAACGCCCACGTCGGCGGCCCCGCGCGGGCGCTGTCCGCCGTAGCGGTCGAGGTGCGAGGCGGACAGGCCGAAGGTGAGGACGTCGCGGTAGATCCAGCTCACGCCCAGCTCCACGCGGTCGTAGGTTCGTCCACGGCCGTGGCTCGGATAGCGGTAGTCGAGCAAGCCGGCCTGCATCTGCCAGTCGGGCGCGAGCGACCAGGAATGGGCGACCTGGGCGACGAAGCCGGCGAACCCGCGCGGCGTTCGTGCCTGCGCACTGGCGGAAACCCCGGCGGACCAGCCCGAGGGAGACGTCCAGTTGAGCGCCCCCTGCAGCACGGGGCCCGGCCGGGTGATGGCCAGGCCGCGGTCCACCAGTTGCGACGAGATCGCCACGGTGCCGCTGAAGGGTGAGTCCTGGGCGTGCGCCGCATGGACGCCGAGGGCCAGCCACACGACAGCGGCACCCGCGCGCATGTGCCGGCTCGCGCGGGTGCGGGAAATCTTTCGGCGTGGCGGTGCGTGCGTGAACGCGGGACCGTACTCCATCTGCGGCTTCCAGCCCTCGGGCGCGGCATGCGCCGCGCTCACTCTAGTGCAGGGTTTCGAGATAGGAAATCAGATTGTCGAGATCCTTGGCATCGTCGAGGCCGTCGTACTTCATTTTCGTGCCCGGGTTGGCTTTTTTCGCGGGCTGCGACAAGTACGTATGCAGCTGGTCCGTCGTCCACGTCCAGGGACTCTGTTTCAGCGCGTCAGAATAGTCATAGCCAGCCACGCTTCCGGCTTTCCTGCCCACGATACCGAACAGGCTGGGGCCTTTCTTGTTGCGGCCCTCCGCCACGGCGTGGCATTCGGCGCATTCGGACTTGAACACGTCCTTGCCGGCAGCGGCGTCGCCGGCCCGGGCCGGTGGCGATGCCGATGCCCAAAGGGCGGCCAGTGCGAACAGTGCGAGATGGACTTTGTTTCCACGGTTGGACATCGACACGCAGGCAACTCCCGTCATGGTCAAAAGGCGATGCTGGCGGACAGGGAGAACGCGTTCAGGTCGCGCGCATCGGTGCGTTGCGTACCCGGCGGCGCGAAGAAGATGTCGTCTTCCCTGCCGGCGAAGCGGGTGAAGCGGAACCAGGTGGCCGCGAGCTTCAGGTTGGCGATCGAGGTATACGATTCGTCTTTCCCGAACGGTGCCCAGTACACGCTGATGAGGTTGGTGGTGGTGTCCGGATCGCCCGATGGTCCGAAGCGCGCCAGGTCGCGCGAGCCGGTGCTCTTGAAGTGGGAGACGGTGACGCCATAGGTCTGCTTGAACGTATAGGTGACGGACATCGTCTGGTCGTGCACGATGCCTTTGTCCCGCGCGAGCACGCCGCCGATCACGGGCGTGCTGCCGTAGTCGCGCTTCTCCAGGATGTTCACGTAGGCCAGCTGCACGATGTGTTCGCGGTTGCCCAGGTACTGGTAGGTGAGGTCGTAGCCGAGGTCCACGATGTCGTCGCTGGGGCCGGAGCGCGGCAGCTGGCGCTTCGTGGTCAGGCCGACCACGCCCGCGGAGAAGAACTGCTTCTTCATGTCCTTCATGTACGCGAAGCGCCCGTAGGCGGTGTCGCGCAGCCGGCCCGGATCGCCGCCGATGTTGTATCCCAGGTGGTCCTGCTGCGACGTGGGCAGCGAGCGGTAGGTGCCCGCCTCGCCGTACCAGTTGTCGTCATACAAGGCATACGCGGTGGCACCGATAACGCGGTTGGACAGCGAGTTGGGGCTGGATGGGTTGAGCAGCGAACCCGTGATGCCCGCGGGTCCGAGGAAGCTGGCGGACGGCAGGGCGGCGATCGGATCGTTGAAGCCCGGACTGTTGTTCACACTGATGCCGAACAAGGTGTCCTTGCCGCCGATCTTCAGTTCCTTGGCCACGAAGCGCAGGTCCACGCTGCTGAGCTTCGTGTTGTACGTGTTGTGGCCCGTATGGTCCGCCTCGACCTTGACGAAGCCGCCGAACTGGTCGGTGAGCCGGCCGGCGATGTACAGGTCGCCTTCGGTCAGCGAGGTGCTGCTGTCTCCGCGTGCCGGGTTGGTGTGCGTTTCAGTGAGCTGCAAGGCCAGCGGAATCTTGGTGCCCTTGCCGTCGGTGTCGGTGTAGCCGCCCAGCTTGAAGCGCATGCCGTAGGGCGTGAGCGCGGGGCCGTACGCGCCGGCATGGCAATCGGCACAGGCCGCGCCGGTCTGCCGCGCATAGGCGGGGATGGCCTGGGCGCTGCCGGCGGCGAAAAACAGCAGCACGGCCAGCAGGCCGCCGATGAGGGAAATGTCGGTCCTTCGCTTTGCGCGTCGGTTCGATAGCGGCAGCATGGTCGGTTCCTTCTTACTGTCGATGGGTCGCAACGTGCGGCGGCCGCCCATCAGTGGCGGCGCCCCGGTAACATCATTCGCAAGGTGTGGTCGCGCACCACGAAGTGGTGCCAGAGCGCCGCGGCAAGGTGCAGGGTCACGAGCACCAGCAGTGCCCAGGCAGCGTCCACGTGCCAGGCCTGCAACCTGTCCGCGAGGTCCTCGTCCTCGCCGACCAGGGCCGGAAGGGTGAGGCCGAAAAAGTGCACGTCCTGCCCGGCGGCGCCGGACATCGCCCACCCGAGCAGCGGAAGCGCGAGCAGCAGGCCATACAGGGCGACATGCGTCAGGCCCGCGCAGATGCGCACGATGCGCGCATGCTCGCCGCCCGGCTGCAGTTTTCCATAGCGGATGCGCAGCCCCACGCGGACGACGAAGAGCAGAAGCACCAGCAATCCCGCATGGCGGTGCCCTTCGAGCAGCCAGGCGCGTATGGCGCGTCCGTCCAGTTCGTCGCGCAGCAGGATGAGCGTTGCCGCGACGACCACGCAAAGCACGGTGAGCCAGTGCAGCGCCACCAGCTTGCGCGGGCGCGTCGGTACCGGTTCGTTTCTCTCCATGCCGGGGACCCCTCGGGTGTCGTGTCCGGTTGAGTGCCGCCGGGCGGCGGGAAGGTTGCACCCGCGTACCCCGCAACCTTTTCCAGGAGCGCGCGGCACTCAAACCTCGAGCCCGCCGTCAGCACAGCAGGTCGCACGCACATGGATATCCAATCGATCCCCCTGCAGACGCACGGCGACAGCCGCGGCATGCTCGTCGCCCTCGAGCACGAGCGAAACGTGCCGTTTCCTATCCGGCGGGTCTATTACCTTTTCGCGACAAGCACCGACGTGCACCGCGGCATGCATGCGCACCGGCACCTCAACCAGCTGGCGGTCGCGGTGCGCGGCAGCGTCACGTTCCTGCTCGACGACGGCACCGGCCCCACCACGGTCACGCTTGACGATCCCACCCGGGGCCTGCTCCTCGGCAGCATGGTGTGGCGCGACCTCTACGACTTCAGCACCGACTGCGTGCTGATGGTGCTGGCCGACCAGCTGTACGACCCGGCCGATTACATCACCGACTACGACGAGTTCATCCGCGAGGTACGGGGCGAAGCGAGGCTGGAGGGCACCGCGTGGTGACCCTGGCGTTGCCGGACGTACCTTTCCTCGACCTCCGCGAGGCCAATGCCGCGCATGCGGACGAACTGAAGGCGGCCGCGGCCCGGGTCATCGACTCCGGCAGGTATGTCCTCGGCGAGGAGCTGAGCGCGTTCGAAAGCGAATTCGCGGCCTGGTGCGGTGTTCGCCACGCCGTGGGGGTCGGCAATGGACTGGATGCGCTGTCGCTGATCCTGCGCGCGTACATCGACATGGGTGCGCTGGCGGAGGGCGACGAGGTGATCGTGCCGGCCAACACCTTCATCGCGAGCTTCCTTGCCGTGAGCGGCAACCGCCTCGTGCCCGTGCCGATAGAACCGGACGAAGCCTCGTTCAACCTCGACCCCGCACGGGTCGAGGCCGCGATCGGTCCACGAACGCGCGCGATCATGGCGGTGCACCTCTACGGCCGGCTGGCCGACATGCGTGCATTGGCGACGATCGCCCGGCGCCACGGCTTGCTTCTGATCGAGGACGCCGCTCAGGCGCACGGCGCGGCCGCTTTTGGACGCAAGGCCGGAAGCTTCGGCGACGCGGCGGGCTTCAGTTTCTATCCCGGCAAGAACCTGGGCGCCCTCGGCGACGGCGGCGCCGTGGTGACCGACGACGACCGTCTTGCCGCCGCTGTTCGCGCGTTGCGCAACTACGGTTCGGTGGAGAAATACCGGCACGAGCGCCAGGGAGTGAACTCCCGCCTCGACGAATGGCAGGCAGCGGCGCTGCGCGTGAAGCTGCGCTACCTCGATGCCGAGAACATGGCCCGGCAACGGATCGCCGCCGTCTATCGGCAGTCGATCGACCATCCCGCCATCCGCGTACCGGACGAGGGAAGCCCCGGTGGCCACGTGTGGCACCTCTTCGTGGTGCGTAGCCGGCACCGCGACGCGCTGCGCGAACACCTTGCCTCCGCGGGCGTGCAGACGTTGGTGCATTATCCGATTCCCCCGCACCGCCAGCCTGCCTGTCCGCAGTTGCGCCACCTGTCGTTGCCGCTCACCGAGCGCCTCCACGACGAGGTGCTGAGCCTGCCGATGGGTCCCACCCTGCGCGCGGACCAGGTCGCGCGCGTCGTGGAAGCCTGCCTTTCGTTCCCCGCGTCATGAACATCGTCCGCTCGGGTTTCTATTCGGCGGCCGGAACGGCCGCACGCCTCCTTGCCGCACTGCTCGTGGTGAAGCTCGTCGCCTCGTTCGCCGGCCCAGCCGGTGTGGGACGGCTGGGGCAGTTCATCAGCCTGATGTCGCTGCTTGCGGTATTCGCCGGTGGCGGCATCGGTTCCGCCGTGGTGAAGTACGTGGCGGAGTACCGCGACGACAGCGCACGCTTGGGCCGGCTGTTGTCCGCCGCGCTGTGGTATGCGCTGCTCGCCTCCTGCACGATGGGTCTCGCGACCTGGATCTTCAGCGTCAGGATCGCCGCATGGCTGCTGGGCGACGAGGGCTATGCCAGCCTGGTCCGCGTGCTCGCCATCGCGCAGCTGGGTGTCGCGGCGGTCAACTACATCCTCGCGGTCATCAACGGCTTCATGGACGTTCGCCGCCTGGCCCTCGTCCAGGTCGCCGGATCGGCACTGGCCATGCTCGCGGCGCTCGTGCTGTCGCGCTGGCTGCATCTCTACGGCGCGCTGCTTTCCCTCGTGCTGGGCCAGGTATTGTGGCTGGTGGTGGGCCTGCCGGCCTGGTGGCGCAGCCCATACTTCGAGCGCGGCATGCTGCGCATGCGCTTCGACCGCGAGATGACCGGCCGCCTGGCGGCCTTCTCCACGATGACGCTTACCTCCGCCCTCGTGCCGCCGCTGGTGAACATCGCCGTCCGCGACGACCTCGCCGCCCGGTTCGGATGGGAGCAGGTGGGCTACTGGCAGGCAGTGACCCGCGTATCGGACGCCTACCTCCTGTTCGTCGTCACGGCGATCAACATCCATTACCTGCCCAGGCTGGCGGCGGCGAAGGAACGTGCGCCGCTGGTCGCCGCGATGAACGAGGCATGGCGATTCCTGCTGCCGGCGGTGACGGTCGTCGCGCTCGTCATCTACCTTCTGCGCGACGTGGTCACCCGCGTGCTGTTCAGCGGGGACTTCACGGTAGCGAACGATCTCTACGCGCCGCAGCTGATCGGGGACGTGCTGAAGATCGCCTCGTTCGTACTCGCTTACCTGATGCTGGCCAAGGCGATGACGCGGCTCTTCATCGTCTCCGAAATCGTGTTCGCGGCCACGTATTTCCTCCTCGTGCACGCCCTGACGATCCGCTTCGGCCTCATCGGCGCGATGTATGCCTTCGCCGCGAACTACGCGATCTACCTGGTCTTCAACCTCGTGGTGGCGCGGCGCTACCTGGGAGCCCTGTGACATGAACGCGCCGGCGACAACGTCGATGCCGCTCGTTTCGGTGCTCGTGCCTGCATACAACCACGAGGCCTTCGTGCAGCAATGCCTGGACAGCATTCTCGCCGACCCCTATCCGGCGAAGGAGATCGTCGTGATCGACGACGGATCGACCGACCGCACGGCGGAACGGATCGAGGCATGGCTGGCGCGTCATCGCGACGATATTCCCGTGGAATACGTACGCCGCGAGAACAGGGGCATCGCCGCCACCCTGAACGAGCTGGCGGCGCGCGCGCACGGGGAATTCCTGCGCATCGGGGCCAGCGACGATTTCCTCCTTCCGGGTGGCTCGGATGCGCTGGTGCGTTACCTCATGGCGCACCCGGCGAAGGGCGCGGCCATCGGCGATTGCGTGGTCGTGGACCGTGACGGCACGAAGATCCTCGACAGCGGCATGAGCGACCTGCACGGCGCCGACAAGCGCCTCTACCGCACCGACGAAGGCATTCGCAGGGCGGTGATCAGTCATTGGGCCATCGGTGGCCCGGTGACCATGCTGCGCAAGGGCGCCCTGGAAACCGTCGCGCGCTGGACAGAGGGGCTGCGCGTCGACGACTGGGACCTGTTCCTGCGCCTCGCCGCCCGCGATGCCATCGGTTTCATCGACGTGAAGGTGTGCGCATACCGCCTGCATGGCGCGAACTTCAGCAAGACCCGCCACACGGCCACGCGCATCGTGAACCTTACGGAGGCACGCGAAGTGGCGTTACGGCGCGTGTGCATGTTCGCGGAACCGGACCGCACGCTGCTTCGTGCCGAGGCGTGCCGCATCGGCGCGAAGATCGCCTATCTGCAGGGAAGGATGGGAAGAGTTGCCGTACACATGGCGGCCTATTTCTCGCTGCTGGCGATGTCGAAGCTGCGCTTCGCGCACGGACGTCAACGCGTGGGTGCGGCATGAAGAGGCTGCTCCGCCTGCCGTCCACCTACCTCTGCCTGCCGATGTTGCTGGCGTGCGGCGTCACGCTGCTCACGTACGACCTGCCACAGGGGTACGGACAAGGCATCCTGCTGCTCGTGTTCGCGTCGCTGGGCATCATGCTGGCCGACGTGTCGTTCGGGCCGCGCCTGCCCGCGCCGCATCGGTTCCGCGAGCGTCGGTACGCCGGTACACGCGAAGGGTTCGTCGCGCTCGCGTTCGCCGGCGTGGTCATCGTGTTCTGCGTACTCGACCTGTTGCTCTATCCCGTGCCGCTCATCAGCAACCCGTCGTCTTACGCGAGCCTGGAGCCCGGCCGCGAACACCTTCGCCATATCTCCGACATGTGCTGGACCTTGCCGGTCATCGGCCTGCTGTGCGCACGGCACCCCGCACTCCGCTACGGGCTGCTCGCGTTCGGGCTGTTGTTTCCAGTCTTTGTGATCGATCGTAACCGCATCTTCGCGGGGCTCTTTTCCATCGCCTTCGTGCTGGCATTTCGCCGGGACGATGCCCGGCCGTTGCCGTGGAAAGCCATTGCCGTACTGGGCGTGGCCGGCTGCGTGGTGTTTTCGGTGCTCGGCACGCTTCGGTCCGGCTCGATCGAACACGTGGCGCTCCCGTTCGGCGATTTCTATCGGTCCGCGCCGCAGGGGGTGAAGTGGCTGCTGCTGTACATCAGCGCCGGACCCTACAACTTCGCGGCGATACTCGCCAAGCATTACGCGAACACGGACTTCCTGTTGCACCAGCTCGTACCGGGCAGCGGCGCGCTCGCGACAGCGGACACCGATATCCCTCTGGATGCGGTAAACATCAACGTAGGCACCGAATACCTGCCGTTCCTCATGGCCTGGGGTGTCGCCGGCGCCTTTGCCGCCATGATCGCTGCGTATACATTGCTGCTCTGGTGCGTCCGCCGGCTCCGGCCGGCCGTGCCTCTTTTCGGACTACTGATGTTTCTGCGCATCGCCTATGTCGCGGTGATGTCGCCCTTCGCGCCGCAGATCTTCATCTGGATGAACGGCGGCCTCCTTGTGCTCTGCCTCTTGCTGCAACTGCTTGCCGGCCTTCTTCCGAGCCGGCGAGTGCCTGCCTCACTTTCCTATTCCGATCACCACCACGAGCTCCCCGCATGGCAAACGACGACGAAATCTACCTGATCGACATGTGGCGCATCGTCTTGCGCGAATGGCGATGGTTCATCGGCGTCGGACTCGTCGTTCTCGCGGCGACCTTCGCCTACCTCCACCACGCCCGCAGCCAGTGGGAAGCCACGGCGTGGATCCAGATCGGGCAAGTGGGCACCGCGCCCACCGGGCAGGACCCGCACGTGGAGGCGTACTCGCGGACGGTCGAGCGCATCGAGTCTCGATCTTTCCAGGACGAGGTGCTGAAGAGCGTCGGCGTGCCCGGCGATGCGCCCGAAGGAAAGCTCTACCGCGGAAGCATGAAGATCGAGCAGTTGCCGTACGCCAACCTCGTCAAAGTGCGGGTGCGCGGTTACTCGGCGGAAGACGCGAAGCAGCTGGCGACCGCGACGGCCACGGTGCTGCACGCCACCCATGCGCAAATCGCCGCGGCGCCGGCGGCACTCGCGCGCGAGCGTCTCGAAGCGGTGGAGGCGAGCCTCCAGTCCGCACAGGCACGCCGCGACCGGTTGCTGGCGGGAAGCCAGGGTCAGGGCGAGACGGCGGCGATCACGAACCTGGCGCTGGCCACCAGCGACCAGGACATTCGCGCGCTCGAGAAGGTACGTGATGACCTCGCCGTGCGCCAGCTCGCCAACTACACCTATGAAACCTCTCTCGCCTGGCCGGTATACGTCGACGAGGGCAGGGTATTCCCGAACACGGTGCTCACCCTGGGCATCGGTCTGCTCGCCGCCGGCTTTCTTGCGGCACTCGCGGCTGTGGCACGGCATGCGTTGCGGTCGCGGTGGATGGAAGTTCCTGCTTAAGAGGCTGGCTCGGCTACGCCATCGCATGTGCAGTCGTGCGTGGCGGCACGAGTCCTCGGCCGTCCCCCTCGTCGCTACGCTGCGGTGTCGCTTGGGCAAGGAGGGCCGCTGCGCGGCCAGTGTCTGATGGCTTGCGCCCCGGCGCGCACGGACGGTCGGCGGGGTTTTCCGACTCGACATCCTGTCTCGGCGGAAAAGACCGGCCATCCTGGCCGGCCCCCTTCGGGCCTTCTCCGCCGCCCGTCCTCACCTCCGCTACCCGCGACGAGGGGGACGGCCGAGGGCTCTCGCCGCCGCGCCAGGCAGCCAGGGCGATGGCGTAGCCGAGCCGAGCTCCGGATTAAACCTAACCGACCCGCGACGGCACCTACCGCCATGAAACAGCAAGCAGAAGCGGGGCAGCCGGCACCCCAGGCGTTCGACGAGACGCGCCTCATCGATACACAGCGCGCCTTCGACAGCGTGGCCGCCGACTACGACGGGCCGCGTGGCAACAACGAACTGATCCAGCGCATGCGCACCACGATGTGGAATACCGTCGGCGCGGAACTTCCCGCCGGCTCGCGCCTGCTCGACCTGGGCTGTGGAACCGGACTGGATGCGGTGGAGTTCGCGCGCCACGGCTACCACGTGGTCGCCAGCGACTGGTCGCCGGAAATGGTGGCGCGCACGCGCGCCCGCGCCATGGAAGAAGGCGTCGAGGCGCGGCTCAGTACGGTGCACCTCGGCATCCAGCAACTCTTCATGATGGGCGGACGGTTCGACGGCGTCTATTCCAATTTCGGACCGCTGAACTGCGCGCCGGACCTTCGCGCCGTCGCCGACGAGTGCGCGCGGCTGGTTCGCCCCGGCGGCAGTCTCGTCTTTTCCGTGATGGGGCGGATATGCCCCTGGGAGCTCGCGCACTACGCGGCTCGTCGCCGTTTCGGCCGGGCCGGCATCCGCTTCGGGAAAGGCGTGCGGGAGGTCGGCATGAACGGCCATACCATCTGGACCTGGTACTACACGCCGCGCGAGTTCTACGCGGCGTTCGCGGAGCACTTCACGCTTGCGAGCTACCGCGCGCTGAGCCTGTTCCTGCCGCCGCCCTACATGGTCGACCGCTACCGCCGCCGCCCCGGAAGGTACGAGCGGCTGGGCCGGCTGGACGATCGCTTCGGCGACCTCCCCTTGCTGCGCGACATGGGCGACCATTTCCTGATCGTGATGCACCGGCGGTGAGCATGCGCGGCGCAGCCTTGCTTCCGGGCTTCACCCTTGCCGGCGCGAGCCTGGCGGGAAAGACCCGTGCTCCCTTGCACCTGCGCGGCGACCGCATCGTCGCGCGCGCAGGCAACCGTTCGTTCCCGGTGGACCTGCGCGACCACATGGTCTTTCCCGGACTCGTCAATGCGCACGAACACCTCCAGGTGAACAACGTGCCGCCGTTGCCCGGCGACACGGTCTTTCCCAGCGCCTATGACTGGATCGACGCCTTCCAGGCGCATTTCGCCGACCCCGCCACCGTGGCTGCGCTTGCGGTACCGAAGGCGCGGCGCATGCGGCACGGCGGATTGAAGAACCTCCTGTCCGGCGTCACCTGCGTGGCGCACCACGATCCATGGCATCCGGTGCTGGATGGCCCGGACTTTCCGGTGAGCGTGCTGCGCGATCACGGCTGGAGCTATGCACTGCATGGGCCGGCCTACGGGCCGCCCGTGCGTGCGAGCTTCGCCGCCACGCCGTTCGGCAGGCCGTGGATGATCCACCTTGCCGAAGGCACCGACGAGGTGGCGGCACGGGAACTGAACGAACTCGACCGCATGGGCTGCCTTGCGGCGAATACGGTGCTGATCCACGGCGTGGGCATGGGCCAGCGCGATGTCGAACGGATCATCGAAGTGGGTGCCTCCGTGGTGTGGTGCCCAGGCAGCAACCATCGGTTGCTGGGTCGCTCGCTCGACCCTCGCCCGTTGCAGGCGGCGGGGCGGCTCGCGCTCGGCAGCGACTCGCGCCTGAGCGGCGCGCGCGACCTGCTCGAAGAGATGCGCGCGGAAGCGGCGCGCGGCGAACTGGACGACGATGCGTTGCTCGGCCTCGCAACGTCCGATGCGGCTCGCCTGCTCTGCCTTCCTAGCCACGGCCGGCTCGACGCCGGTTGCACGGCGGATCTCGTGATCGTCGAGGACAGGGGCGCCGACGGTGCAGGCAATCTGGTCGGACTTTCGCGCGCCGATCTTCGCGCGGTCGTGCGGGATGGCCTGCCGTGCCTGGCCGACCCCGACTTTGCTCCGTGGTTCGAGGCCGCGAAAGTCGACACGATCTCCGTGACGCTCGACGGCAAGCCGAAACTGCTCGCGCGCGCCTTCGCCGACGCCGATCTCCTGGCCATGGAGCCCGGGCTCGAATGGGCGGCGCCGGTGCGCAGTGCCCGCTGCGCGGGAGCGCGCGCATGAGCGGCACCCCGGTATTGGCCCCGCTGGAGGCCTATGAGCTTTGGGCCGCCCATTATCCGGCGCGCGCGCACAATCCCGTGATGTGCGCGGAAGAGCGGGCGATGCTGGGCCTGTTGCCCGCCGACCTGTCAGGGGCGATCGTCGTCGACGCCGGGTGCGGCAGCGGGCGCTATATCCGGCATGCGCTCACCCGTGGTGCGGCACGGGTACACGGTGTGGACCTCTCGCGAGCCATGCTCGCCCGGGCCGCCGTCGAACTGGCCGACGAAACGTCGCGCGTGGCGCTGAGCGAAGGCAGCCTCGACGCGCTGCCATTGCCCGACGCGCTGGCCCACGTCACCGTATGCGGCCTCACGATCGGCCACGTCGAGGCACTGGAACCGGCCCTCGCGGAACTGCGCCGCGTCACGCGCCCGGATGGAGTCGTGATCTGCAGCGACGTGCATCCCACGGGACACGCACTCGGTTGGCTGCGCGACTTCAAGGCAGGCAACCGCCGCTACGCCGCGCGCCACACGCCGCACCTGTACAGCCACTGGCACGCCGCCTGTGCGCGGCTGGGCCTCGTCGTCGAACGGGTGCTCGAACCCATGCTCGACCCTTCCGACATTCCCGCGGACGCGCATTTCGATAGCAAGGCGCTCGAGGTGCCGGTGGCGCTGGTGTTCCTTCTGCGCCGCGCCGCCGCCTCCGTTACCGGATCGCTGCCATGACGCCCACGAACACGCTCCTGGTGAATCCCACCATCACGTCCCGCGCGAGCGCGCGTTTTCCATTGTCGCTGCTGCACTTGTCGGCCGCGCTCGACCGGAACGGCAGCAGTCGCATCGTCGACGGCAACGTGGACCGTGACCTCGTCGACGCCACGCTCCGGGCGTTGGGAGAAGAACGCTTCGACGCCGTCGGCATCAGCGTGATGGGCGGCCCGCAGATGGCCCCGTCGATCGCCGTGTCGAAGGCCATCCGCGAACATCGTCCCGACCTGCCCATCGTCTGGGGAGGCTACTTTCCCACGCTCTACACCGACACCGCACTGTCGGCACCGTATGTCGACTACGCGATACGCGGGCAGGGCGAGGAAAGCCTGCCGGAGCTCCTGGCGGCGCTGGGCCGGGGGGAGCGCGACCTGTCGCGCATCGGTGGCCTCTCCTGGAAGAACGACAGCGGTGTCGTACACAACCCGAACCGGCGCTTCTCGCTGGGCGACAGCGGCATCGTGCTTCCCTACGACAAGCTCGGCGATCCACGCCGTTACCTGGCACCCACCTTCCTCGGGCGGCGCACGGCGGCGCACCAGGCCGCGATCGGCTGCCGTTTCCGTTGCACGTTCTGCGGCGTGGCGGCCATGTTCGGCGGAACCACGGCCTTGCCCACCACCGCGCGCCTGGAGCGCGACCTCGGTTACCTCAAGCACCAGCTGGGCGCCGACTCCATCCAGTTCTTCGATCACAACTTCTTCGACCGCGAAGCGGACATGGTGCCGCTGCTCGAAATCATGGCGAAGCTCGAGCTGCCGTGGTGGTGCTACGCGCGCTCCGACGCCCTCCTGAACCTTTCGGAATCCACCTGGAAACTCGTGCGCAAGAGCCGCCTGCGCATGGCATACATCGGCGCGGAATCGCCCAGCGGGGCCATGCTCAAGGAGATCCGCAAGGGTACGCGTCCGGACCAGACACTGGAAGTGGCGGAACTCTGCCGGCGCCACGGCGTAATTCCGGAACTGTCGTTCATGGTCGCGCCGCCGGTGAACACCGAGGAAGAGACGATCCACACGTTCGAATTCATTCGCGAACTGAAGAAGATCAATCCGCAGTCCGAGATCATCGTCTACATCTACACCCCGCTGCCGGAGAGCAGCAAGCACGAGAAGGAACGCGGCAAGCGCGCATCCATGCCGTTGCTCGACCTGCACGGCAACCCGGTGGTGTTTCCTTCCTCGCCGGAGGAATGGACCGAGCGGCGCTGGGTGGACTACGCCTGCCACGCCGACGCACCGTGGCTGAGCGACGACCTTCGCCGGCACATCCAGGACTTCGTCACCGTGCTGCGCTGCCGGTTTCCCACGGTGCAGGACCTGCGTTCGCCATCGTGGGCGAAGCGTGGCCTCAGCGCGATGGCGGCATGGCGCTACCGTCGGCGCCGCTACGACCGCCCGTGGGAGCTCAACCTGGCCAACCGGCTGGTGCGCCTGCGCCTGCCGCAGGTGTCCGGCCTCTGAGGCGGCGGCCCGTGCACGTCGCGATGGTGAACTTCCTCCCCGCGCCGCCGGGAGCGTCTCCCGAAGACCTGTTCGCACGTTGGCGTTCGTTGGCCGATATTGCGGAAATCGCCGCGCGCGGCGGAACCCGTGTGACCGTGCTGCAAATGGCCGAGACGGACGCAACGCTGGAGCGGGCTGGTGTGGCGTATCGCTTCGTGGCTACCGGCGGCGCCCGGCGTGCGAGTGAACTCGGTCGCCGCGCGGCCCGTGCCGTGGCGGAAGTGGACGCGGATGTGGTGCACGTGCACAGCCTGGCGTATGCGCGGCATGCGGCGGCCTTGTCACGCGCGCTGCCGGGATCGCCCGTCCTGCTCCAGGACCACGCGGACGGCGTGCCGCGCGGATGGCGGCGGCTGCCATGGCGCCGCTGGTACGGCGTGGCCTCGGGCATCGTCTTCACCTCCACCGCGCAGGCGGAGCCGTTCACACGTCGACGTCTGTTCCGCCGGGGCATGCCTCTTTTCGCGATTCCCGAAAGCAGCTGCCGTTTCACGCCAGGCGACCAAGGAGAGGCGCGCGCGACGACTGGCCTTTTCGGCGATCCATGCGTCGTTTCTGTGGGTCATCTCGCCGCCGGCAAGGACCCCATGACGATGCTCGACGGTGTGGCGCGTGCGGCGGAACGGCTGCCGGGCCTGCGCCTGTATTGCGCGTTCGGTACCGCGCCGATGATGTCCGACGTGCGCGAACGCATCGAGCGTGACTCGCGCCTGGCCGGGCGCGTGCACCTGCTTGGCAACGTGCCGCACGCGGATGTGGAGCGCCTGCTGCGCGCGGCCGACGTGTTCGTGTCGGCCAGTCTCGCCGAAAGCTCCGGTTATGCCCTGTTGGAAGCGCTCGCCTGTGGCGCGCTCCCCGTGGTGACGGATCTTCCCGCCTTCCGGGCGATCACCGGGGACGGCCTCGTCGGCAGGCTATGGCCGCGCGGCGACGCCGCGGCCCTTGCGGATGCCCTGGTCGCGGCGGCGGAACGTCCTGCGGATCGAAGCGCCGTGCGCACGCATTTCGACAGGACGCTGTCGTTCGATGCGCTGGGTGCGCGCTGGGCACACGCCTATGCGCAGCTGCTCGTGGGGAAGCGATCGCCATGAAGATTGCCCTGGTGCTTCCGGGCGGTGTGGACCGCGGCGGCGAGGAGCGGGTGATTCCCGCGTTCCTCGCCTTGATAGAGCGGCTGGCGCGCCGTCACGAGGTGCATGTGTTCGCGCTGCACCAGGAGGCCGGACCGGATTCGTGGCCGCTGGCGGGCGCCACCGTACACAACATCGGTGCGGGACGTACCGTGTGGCGCACGATCCAGGCCATTCGCGCGGAACATCGGCACGGCGCGTTCGATGTCGTGCACGCGATCTTTTCGGGCCATTGCGGTCTCATCGCCGTCGTGGCGGCCAGGTCGCTCGGTCTTCCGAGCCTCGTGCACATCGCCGGTGGCGAACTGGTGGCGCTGCCCGCCATCGATTACGGCGGCCGCAGGAAGTGGCGCAGCCGGCTGCGCGAGGCGCTGGTGCTGCGAGCGGCAAATGTCGTTACCGCTGCCAGTGCGCCGATCCTGCATTCGCTGCGCAAACTTGGCATCGCGGCGCGCCGCGTGCCGCTCGGCGTCGATATGGAGGCGTGGCTACCACTGGCCCCGCGTCCGCGCGGCGCCGGACCGGCGCGGCTCATCCACGTCGCCAGCCTCAACAAGGTGAAGGACCAGGCGACCTTGTTGCGCGCCATGGGCAAGCTGGCCAACGCCGGCGTGGAGTTCGAACTCTGCATCGTCGGTGTCGACACACTCGGCGGGGAGGTGCAGCACCTCGCACATTGCCTCGGTCTCGAGCGGCGCGTGACCTTCCTCGGTTTCCGTACGCAACGCCAGTTACGCCCGCTCATGGCGAAAGCGGATCTGTTGGTGATGTCCTCGCTGCACGAGGCCGGGCCCCTGGTGTTGCTCGAAGCCGCGGTGGCGGGCGTTCCCACGGTCGGCACGGCGGTAGGGCACATCGCGGAATGGGCACCGGCGGCGTCGCTCGCCGTGCCGGTGGGCGATGCGAATGCGCTGGCCGCCGCGGTGGCCCAGGTCATCGACGACGACGCGCTGCGCATGCGCCTCGCCCGTGAGGCGCAGCGCCTCGCGCTCGCCGAGGATGCCGACCACACGGCCGCGTGCTTCCAGTCGCTGTATGACGAGCTTGTCGCCCATCGGCACGCGCAAGCGGGGGCGTGAAGTAGCGGGCCGGTGTCAGCCGGGAAGCGGCGCGCCGTGTTCCAGCGCCTTGCGCACCACGTAGAGCGTGTCCATCCGTGGAACGGGCCGCGTAAGCCATGTGAGCAGCCGGCGGCGATGACCGAGCGTGACCCATTCCTGCCCCTGCAGCCAGGCCTGCGTACGCAGCATGTCCTTTCGCTCCTGCACGCTTTCCTGCGTCGGGCGCAAGCGGTTTCGCAGGTAACGCATGGCCTCGCGCGGCGAGCGCGACCATTCGAGGCCGGGCAACGCGTTCA
Organism: Luteibacter sp. HAY1-4A; assembly: GCF_056755355.1. NCBI lineage: Bacteria > Pseudomonadati > Pseudomonadota > Gammaproteobacteria > Lysobacterales > Rhodanobacteraceae > Luteibacter > Luteibacter sp. HAY1-4A. The sequence goes on along the minus strand of NZ_JBNDHZ010000002.1, from coordinate 21,948 downwards.
GCCACAGGTTGGAACAGGAAAGGCTGGTGAGCGTCTGGCGTCGCGCGAAGGCGCGAAGCAGCGGCGGGCATTGCCGCTCAAGCGTCGCGAGGACAGCTGGCGGCACGGCGCCGCGATAATAGCGAGCCACGAGTCGCAAGGGCGGCAGCGCCCACCATGGCGTGTCGCCCGACCACAAAGGCTTCCAGTCGGCAGGCGTCATGCGCGTGGCAAGTAACGCGATGTCGTTCAGATGAATGAGGCGGAGGCTGCGGCCGCAGATGTTGCCCGACGCATGCAGGAGCAGGTGGCTCATCAGTGCGCCCGCGGACGGATAGGCATTGATGCCGGGCTGCGCGTCGCCCATCCGCATCTGCGCGGTGATGTCGACGGTGGCGATGGGCAGCCGCTCGTGGATGCGGGTATGCAGCTCGATGTTGATCGGCGTGTCGCGGTGTTCCCCCAGCTCCGTGACGGGTGCCGCGCCGCCGGGCTTGAACACGCGGTGCTTCCACTGGGTGAACGATGCCTCGTAGCCGAGCGATGCGAGCAGGTCCGCCGCCGACTGCGCGTGTGCATCGTCGACGAGCAGGTCGATGTCCGCCATGGGCCGGTCGCCCGCTGTGTACAGGCCCAGCGCATGCAGCGCCGCGCCCTTCAGCGCCATGAGGGGCAGGCTGTTGGCCCGCGCCCCGGCGTCGATCCGCCGCAGCAGCGCGGCGATGCGGTCGTGCCGCTGCTCCACGTGCGCGCGCTGTTCCACCAGGAAGCGGCGCCAGGCGGGCCGCTGCCACGTGGAAAACCGGCAGAGCAACGGGGAAATGCCGTGGGCGACGGCGGCAGCCGTCGCAAGCCGCCACTCGAGTTCGCTCCAGGCGGGCATGTCGGTGCCTGGGAGCGCCCGCGCCAGCTCGTTCGCGAGGATTTCGGTGGTATCGCGCAATCCACGGCGGACGAGCTTCAGCGGAGGAGTCATGGCCGGGCTTCAGACGAAGGGGAGGGCGACGCTTTGCAGCGCCATGGACGACGGCAGCGTGGGTTCTTCGCTGCGATGGGCGCGTTCGCTGGCGATGAGCTCGTCCCAACGCGCGCGCAGGGCGGCTTCCGCGGCACCGTCGGCGGGCCCTTGCTGCAAGGTCACCTGGTCGTGCAGCAGGTTGCGGAACGCACGGTAGAAGTCGGAGTCGTACGCGCCGCGGAACATCATCGCCAGGTCGGCGCTGTCTTCCCAGTGCGTCTTGCGGCCGAGCTGCGCCTTCACTTCCTCGAAGAACTTCGTGCCCGGAAGCGGATACGAAACGCTGACGCCGATATCGTCCGGTGCCGCGTCCGAGATGAGCTCGCGCGTGGCGAGCAGGTCGTCGAGCTGCTCGCCGATGTAGCCAAGCTGGATGAAGAACCCGACGCGGATGCCGTGCGCGCCGAGACGACGCCTTGCGCCGATGAGTTCCGGCACGCGGGTACCCTTGGTCATGCGATCGAGTACGCGCTGGCTGCCGCTTTCGGCGCCGATCCATGCTTCCCCGCATCCCGCTTGCGCCAGGGCGGCGCACATGCGTTCGCTGGCCAGGTCGGCGCGCGTCTGGATGGTGAATGGCACCGATCCGTCTTCTTCCTGCAAGTGCCCGGCGAACTCGACCACCCAGTCGGTGCGGAAGCCGAAGATGTCGTCGGCCATCCAGATGTGGTCGGGGCGGTACGTGCGCTTGAGCCAGGTCATCTCGTCGGCCACTTCGCGCGCGGATCGCTGGTTGTAGTGGTTGCCCCAGATGGGTTTGGCGCACCAGTTGCAGCGGAAGGGGCAGCCGCGGGAGGCAGCCATGTTGAGACTGAAGTAGCCGTGGCGCTCCCGCCAGAAGTCGCGGTAGCGCTCCACGTCGAGCAGGTCCCACGCGGGCTGTCCCACCACCCGCGGATCGGGTGGCTGCGGCCCAACGTGGGCGCGTCGAACGCCGTCACCCGCAAGCGTGGCCACACCCGGCAAGCCGGCGGTCCAGCTGGCGTCGTCGATAAGCGGGTTGCGCCCCAGGCGCTCCACCAGCGCGATCAGCGCACCGATGCCTTCGCCGACGAGCACGGCGTCGGCTCCCGCGGCAAGGAAGGGTTCGGGCTGGTCGGAGGCGTCGGAGCCGGCGACGATCACACGGGCTCCGGCGGCGCGTGCTTCCGCGATCATCTGGCAGGCCGCCTCGCGCATGCGCCCCAGGCACATCTTGGTCAGGAAATTGAAGTTGTCCTCGTAGAAGACGACGAGATCGGGAGCGGCGTTGTGGAACGCGGGCAGGAAATCGTCCACGCCATCGGACAGCATCGCGTCGAACACGGAAAGCTCATGCCCCATGCGGCGCAACAGGGCGGCGATCTGTATCGTCGCCAGCGGCGGATAAGGCTTGCCGCGCTCCCACTGCTTCCTGTCGTAGCGCAGGAAATAGGAGTGACCTACCTGGATCTTCAGCATCGGTTGGAAGCCTCGAACGGAACCATCGGGACGCCGCGCGGGCGACGCTGCCATGGTCATGAGTGCCTGGCCTTGCCCCGGAGGTTGCCGTTCGTGGCGGCACAACCATTCGCGAGGTGGAGGGCACCTACGCGTCACTGCGTTCCGGCCAGAGACGACCGACCGGCAATGATGTACCCGAGCGATACCTTCCTGCGCGACGATGTCCGTGCCGATCCTTTCGGCGAACGGCTGCGTCCGGCCATCTGCATGAGCCGCCAGGTGCTCGGCGGCCGCTTCCGTTTCGAGAGCGACAACATCGCCCTGCTCGAATTGGTCGAGGCCGCCTATGGCAGCCTTCCCGCGCATCGCTTCCCCGGCCTGTCGCCGGAATTCCACATCGAACTGCGCGTGGTTCCCCGCACCGGGGGACCGCCGCTCACGGAGCCACCGCCGGTGCGCATGCAGGGCGGCAAGGGCCTGCTCTGCGGTGTCGCCGATGCCTGCAACCATGTGGTGCTGGTGCCCGCGCAGCGCCGCGGCCTCGTTGTGGTGTCCGAGGACATGCTCGCGTTTCCCTACCACGTGCGTTACGAGCTGATCGAGTTCGCGGTGTTCCTCCTCGCGGCGCGCGTACTGAACCTGGTGCCGCTGCACGGCGCGTGCATCGGCAGGGACGGGCTTGGCGTGCTGCTGCTGGGCGAGAGCGGTGCGGGCAAGTCGACGCTCACGCTGCAGGCCATGCTCGACGGCATGCAGATGCTGGCGGAAGACAGTGTGTTCGTGCATGCGGAGAGCCTGCTCGCCACCGGCGTGGCGAATTTCCTCCACGTGAAGCAAGACACGTTGCGCTTCGTCGACGATCCCGAGGTGCGTGCGTGGATCGAACGCGCGCCGGTGATCCGTCGGCGCAGTGGTGTCGTCAAACATGAAGCCGACGTGCGCGAGCGCGCCGGCCTGGCGGCATCCGCGCCGATGCGCATCGTGGCTGCCGTGTTCGTGTCCGACGTACCGGGCGACGCATCGAAAGGCTTGCTGGATAGCGTGCCCTGGGAATTCGCGGCATCCATGCTGGCAAGCGACCAGCCTTACGGCGCGGGCCAGGTGGGGTGGGATCGCTTCGTGCAGAGGCTGGGTCGATCCGGTGTCTATCGCTTGCGCCGCGGTGCCCATCCGCGCGATGCGATCCGTGCGCTGGCGCCACTGTTCGAACGTGCCGGTGCCGCGGGTTGACATGGCTACCGGCGCCGCCACCCGCGACAGGACGCCGCTGCGTGCCCTGTTGGACACGCTGCCTGCCGGCGAGCATCGCAAGATAGCGGGGTATGTGGCCCTTTCGCTCGGCTCGGCACTGGCAGGCAGTATCGCGGCACTGCTGATCGTGCCGCTGGTGCAGCCGGCGCATGCGCTGCCGATTCCGGATGTCCTGCTTCCCGCGACCGGCGGCGACGTGCCGGCGGTCATCTTCGCCCTTGCCACAGGGGTGTTCGCCCTGCTGCGCTGGCAGGCTTCGCGACTCGGCGCACGGCTCACCGCACACTACGGCGCGGCGTTGCGCCGACGCGTGCAGGCGCGCCTGCTCGAGGCGCCGCTTCCTGCCTTGGCGGACGCCACGTCCGCGGAGATAGCCAACCTCCTCACGCACAACACCGAGATAGCGGTGCAAGGGTTCAGCGCACTCCAGCAGTTGCTCATCGCAGGCAGCACCGCGGCCGTGAACCTTGCATTCGCTTTCTGGGTCTCGCCGCCGTTGATGCTCGCGGTGCCGGTGTTCGCGGCGGCCGGCCTGCTTGCGTCGCGGGCCTTCGGGCGCGAGCAGGCCGAGGTGGGAAAAGCGTACGTCGCGGGTATGACACGCCTGTTCTGGCACAGCGAGGACCTGCCACGGCGCCTTCGCCACGTGCGCTCGTTCGGGCGCGAAGAAGCGGAGAAGGCCAGCTATGGCGAGGTCGCCGATGGCTTGTGCCGCGGTTATGCGCGCCAGCTGGAACTGGTTGCGTCGGGCAGGCTGATCCTGGAACTCGTGACGGCCGTCGGCATCGCCGGCCTCTTCATCCTGGCACGGCGCTGGCATGGCATCGACGGCGCCGCGCTCGTCGCCGTGGGCCTGCTGCTCGGACGCCTGCTTCCTTACGTCGCGACCACGCGGCAGAGTTTCCAGCAGCTGCGGGCGGCCGCGCCGGCCCTGGCCCTGTGGCAGCGCTACATGGATATCGGGGCCGCGCCCGTCGCGGACGCCGTCGCCCCGCCGGCGCCCGTGGCGGTGACCGTCGAGCACATGTGCGTACGGCCGCCTTCGTGGGGCATCGAGATGTCGGGCCTCGCACTGGTGCCGGGGGAACTCACGCTGGTCGCCGGCGATTCCGGCATCGGCAAGACCAGCCTCGTCGACGTGCTCGCCGGCATGGCGCCGCCACAGTTGTTCGTCGCCCGCGCCGGTACCGCGAGCATCGACTTCGCGGCGTACCGTGCCCTGGTGCGCAAGGGTGCCTACGTCAGCCAGGGTGTCCGCCTGTGGCAACACACGGTGCGCGAGTGCCTGGCCTGGGCGGCGCCCGATGCCGACGACGCCGCGCTACGCGGCGTGCTGTCCGACGTGGGACTGGATCGCCGGCTCGACGACAGCGCCGACGGCCTCGACACGGCGCTGGCGAACGCGTCGAGCCGGCTGTCCGGCGGCGAACTGCAGCGGCTTCTGCTGGCGCAGGTGATCCTCCGCCGGCCGCGGTTGGCGATCCTGGACGAGGCGACCAGCGCGCTGGATGCGGCATCCGAACTGACCGTTCTCGCGGCCCTGAAGCAGCGCCTGCCGACGACGATCCTGCTCGTGGTTTCGCACCGTCGGGGCGTGGTGTCCCTGGCCGACCAGATCGTCACCGTCGCCGGTGGCCGGGCAACCGTGTCACGCCCACGCGAGCCGGCGACGGCTTCGCCCGTCCTCTAGCGACCCGGCCTCGGTCTGGGTATTTGCCGCATGTTGCGCCCGGTCAACGGGTGAAGCCCGCTTCGTCGTAGGATGAACCAGGGCAACGAGATCGGGGAACGGCTTGGAAGAGGGCGTCTGGGAGCGCAAATACCATCTTGCGCTGGAACGGATGGAACGCGACGAGCGTGAATTTCGCGCCGTCGAGGAAGTGCTGCGCCGGCTGGCGCTCCGGCTCGCGGCCCTGGTCAGGACGTCCGACGCCGACGTCGACGCCCTGCTGGAACGCCTGACGACCGAGTTGCGCGGCGCGCCGTCGCCGGCGTCGATCGAACCGCTGCTCGATGCGCTGGGCGAGGTCGTGACACGGCTCGACGAGGCGCCCGCGGCGGACGGCGGCGAAGACGCGGCAACCGTCGAGGCCCTTCGCGCCGATATCGCGCGGCTCCAGGAATTGCTGGCGACGGTGAGTACGCGCCTCGGCGACATGACCCGATACCTCGCCGGCGAACTGGAAGCGGCAAGCACCGGGGAAGGCGGCAGCCGGGAACTGGACGCCCGCGTGCGCGAGGAAATGCGCGCGCTCGGCGAGAAGACCCTTGCGGCGAGCGACCTGGGGAGCCTGCAGGCGGAGGTGAACGCGCGGCTGTCCCTCATCGATCGCCATTTCAGTGAATACCGCGAACGTGAAGATGCCCGGCTCGCCGCGTATCGGCACCGGGCGGAACGCATGCGCGACCGCGTGGAGGAACTGGAAAGCCAGGCCACCACCCTGCAGGACTCGTTGCGCCGCGAACATGAACTGGCGCTCACCGACGGCCTCACCGGGCTGCCCAACCGCCTGGCCTACGAACGTCGCATGGCGGAGGTGGAACGGGACGTGCGCCAGGGTGCCACGGCTTGCGTGGGCGCCTTCGACATCGATCACTTCAAGTCGATCAACGATACGTATGGCCACGCCGCCGGCGATGCCGTGCTGCGCATCGTCGGGCAGACCCTGGCGCGCGAGCTGGAAGGACGCGCGTTCGTGGCGCGCTACGGCGGTGAAGAATTCGTGGTGGTGTTCCACCACACGTCGCTGGACGATGCCGGCGCGGTGTCCCAGCGACTCTGTGACACGGTGGAGGCGTTGGCTTTCCACGCCAGTTCCAAGCCGGTGACGATCACGATGTCCGGCGGCATCACGCGTTTCGAGGCCGATGAGGAGGCCACCGACGCGTTCGGCCGTGCCGATCGCGCGCTCTACGCCGCGAAACGCGCGGGACGGAATCGCTGCGTGCTGCTCTGAGTCATAATGGCCCACCTCCGTTTCGCGAAGAGGTGACGCCGCCCCATGGAAGCCACGACAGACAGCCACGCCGCCACCGGCGCGGCAGCCCGGCCCGAGGCGATGGTGGAGCGCGACGACGTGCGCTTCACCGTGCTCACGCCGCGCCTTGTCCGCCTCGAATGGAGCGCACGCCGGTCCTTCCGTGACGGCCGGACGCAGGTGGTCGTGCAGCGCGCCCTCGATGTGCCTCCCTTCACGCTGGCCGACGACGGCCGTTTCGTCGAGATCGACACGGGCAAGCTGCGCGTGCGCTACGAGAAGGGCACCGGACGCTTCAACGCCGCGAACCTGGCGATCCTGGTGCGTCGCGAGGGCGATTCCGTCACCTGGAACCCCGGCGACGCGCAGAAAGCGAACCTGGGCGGCACCTACCGCACGCTGGACCGCTACGACGGCGACACCTGGCAGGACGGCAGCAAGCTTCCACTGGAAGACGGACTCATGGCACGCGACGGCTGGCATGTCGTCGACGACACCGACGGCTTCGGCATCGATGACGACGGCTGGGTGGTGGAGCGCCCGGAAGGCGAGCGCCAGGATCTCTACTTCTTCGGTTACGGCAGCGACTACCGCGCGGCGCTTGCGGATTTCGCCGCCATTGCCGGCCCCCAGCCGATTCCGCCGCGTTTCGTGTTCGGGTACTGGTGGTCGCGTTACTGGAATTACTCCGACGAGGAACTGCGCACACTCGGTGCTCGCTTCGAGAAAGAACGCATTCCACTCGACGTGCTGGTGCTGGACATGGACTGGCACACCACGCCGGGCCTGTCGCTTCGCCCCGGCCACGAGCACAAGGACATCTTCGGCGAGGCCTCGGGCTGGACCGGCTACACCTTCAACCGCAGCCTCTTCCCCGATCCGAAGGCCTTCATGCGCTGGGCGCATGGGCAGAACCTTCGCATCACACTGAACCTGCATCCCGCATCCGGCGTCATGCCGCACGAGGAACGTTACGAAGCGATGGCGAAGGCCCTGTCGTGGGACACGTCCACGCAGGCGCCCATACCCTTCGAGGGTGCATCGCAACCGTACATGCGCGCATTGTTCGATACCGTGCTGCATCCGCTGGAAAAGCAGGGGGTGGATTTCTGGTGGCTCGACTGGCAGCAGTGGCCGGAGTCGAAAAGCCACCCGGGGTTGTCGAACACCTGGTGGCTCAACCACGTGTTCTTTCGCGAGATGGAACGTGACAGCGACCGCCGTGGACTGATCTACCACCGTTGGGGCGGCCTCGGAAATCACCGCTACCCCATCGGGTTCTCCGGCGACAGCGTCATCTCCTGGACCTCGCTCGCCTATCAACCCCACTTCACGTCGATGGCGTCGAATGTGTTGTACGGCTACTGGAGCCACGACATCGGCGGCCACACCTTCGACAAGAAGATTCCGCGGCCGGAACGCCACCTGGAGCCCGAGTTGTACGCGCGCTGGATGCAGCTTGGCGTGTTCAGCCCGGTACTGCGCACGCACTCGGCGAAGGAAGCGAGCCTGCACAAGGAGCCCTGGCATTTCGGGCCGCCGTATGGCGACGCGATATTCGCCGCGATCCGCCTGCGTTACCAGCTCGCTCCTTACATCTATGCGGCCGCACGCCATGCCTTCGACACCGGCGTGTCGATCGTGCGGCCGATGTACTACCACTGGCCCGATCATGAAGAGGCTTATGCCTACCCGGGCCAGTACATGTTCGGCGACGACATCCTCGTTGCGCCGGTGACCGTGCCGGCGGGTGCCGACGGTACCGCGCCGTTTCCGGTATGGCTGCCGCCCGGCCTCTGGTACAGCCGCGACGGCGCGGAGTCGTTCGAAGGCGGCAAGGTATTCGAGCGCTCATATACGCTCGGCGAGATTCCCATCTTCGTTCGCCCGGGCAGCGTGGTGCCGTTGTACCCGGAAGGCTTGCGCGACCTGGCCACCCCCCCGGATTGCCTCATCCTGCAGGTGTTCCCAGGCGAGGAGGGCCATACCTCGTTGTATGACGACGACGGCACGAGCCAGGGCTACCGGCGCGGGGAATTCGCGCGCACGCGGGTCACCAGCCGGCGCGCAGAGCAGATCCATCGCGTCCATGTCGACGCGATGGATGGCCAGTACCGGGGCCGCCCGGCCAACCGGTCGTACGTGGTTGAACTGCTCGATGCGGGTATTCCCGAGAGCGTCGAAGTCAACGGTGAACCGCTGCCCTACAGTGCCGAACCCAGACCACGCACCTGGTTGTTCGATGCGGCTTGGCTTTGCATCCGCGTCGATCTCGGCCCGGTACCCGTCGACGAGGCGCAGGATGTCCTGGCGCGCTTCGCGCCCGAGCACGCGCCGCCGTCCGGTCTGCTGCACCGCATGCGCCGTGCCGGCGATGCGGTGAAGTACCTGAAGCAGGTGTGGGGAGATATCTCGGCACTGCCCGACGATGTAGACCTCGCGGGGCAGGCCGCACGCGTGCTCGCGTATGCGGTGGAAGAGGGCGACGACGCGGGCAGGGCGGAGCGCTTCTCCGCGGAAGTGAAACGCTTCGAGGCCCGCTATGCAGCGTTGCCCGAGAGCGTGGGCGCCACACCGATCGACGACGCCTTCAAGCGCGGTTTCGCCCAGATGCTGGGCCGCTGACCGGTGCGCCGCCTGACAGCCCTGGCGCTGGCCTTGATGGCTTTCGCGTTGCATGCGCAGGAACCCGTGCGGGTCGGCTCGAAGGCGGACAACGAAGGTGCGCTGCTGGGGCAGATCGTGCTGCAGGTGCTCCGGCATGCGGGCATCCCGGTCGTCGACCGCACGCAGCTGGGGCCCACGTCGATCGTGCGTCGTGCGCTGCTGAACGGCGACCTGGACGTCTATCCGGAATACACCGGCAACGCGGCGTTCTTCTTCCATCGCGAAAGCGATCCCGCCTTCCGGGACGCCGCTAAGGCGTATGCGCTGGCGGCCTCGCTGGATCTCGCTGCAAACCGGCTGGTCTGGCTGACGCCCGCGCCGGCCGACAACCACTGGGCCATCGGCGTGCGTGGCGACCTGGCGAAGCGGGAGGGCCTGCACACGCTGCGCGACTTCGCGCGGTGGGTGAACGGAGGGGGGCGCGTGCTGCTGGCCGGGTCGGCGGAATTTGTGGAGAGCGACGCGGCACTGCCCGCGTTCCAGTCCGCGTACGGCTTCAGCCTGCGCGGCGAACAGCTGCTGGTGCTGGCCGGCGGCGACACGTCGGCCACGATCAAGGCAGCGGCCGAAGGCATCTCCGGCGTGAACGCGAGCATGGTCTATTCCACCGACGGCGCCATCGCGGTCACGGGGCTCGTGGTGCTGGACGATCCCGCGCACGTGGAGATCGTCTACCAGCCGGCGCCGGTGGTGCGCGAAGAGGTGCTGCGGCGTTATCCGGCGATGCGCGCGCCGCTGGAGGCGGCGTTCCGACCGCTCACGGTGGAGCTGCTGCAAGGCCTGAACGCGCGGACCCAGATCGACGGCGAGGATGCCGCCAAGGTGGCGGGCGATTACCTGCGCTCGCGGGGATTGCTCAAGTGAAGGGGCGTCTCTCATGAAGCGCGCGCATGACACGCGCGAAGCGGCCCCGATCGAAAACGACGCGGCGTTGCCCGTCTGGGTGCTGTCCATTGTCGGCTTGGTCGCCGCCTTCCTGCCGGCGTTCCTTCGCGTCGCACCGAACCGCCTGCTCACCGGCGTGCCGCTCGATCCTCATGCATGGCTATTGGCAGGCGGATGGCTCCTTGTCGTCGCCTGTACCTTCTTCGTTCTTCCCGGACGACGGTTGGTCCTGGCCATCTTCGCCTGGGCAGGACTGGTCGGCCTGCCGCTGCTCGCCGGCATGGATGCGCGCGGCATCCTCGCTCACGCCAGCCCGTACACACGGGTGCAGCTCGGCGCGGGCTTCTGGCTTGGCTGGCTCGCCGCGGCGCTGCTTCTGCTCGATCGCCTGCGAGGTGTGCACACGTTTCTGCAGGCAAGCGCATGGCTTGCCGCGCTCGCCGTTGTCCTCGCGGCATTCGCCACCGGCGCGTTCGATGGCCTCTCGCTCGTGCGCGAATGGCAGGCGCAGCGCGCACCGTTCGCCGCCGCGTTAGGTGAGCATCTGCGGCTTGCCGCCATGACGCTGTTGCTTGCACTCGCGGTCGGCGCGCCGCTGGGCTGGTGGGTGTGGCGAACGCGCCGTGGCGACGGCTGGCTGGTGGGCGTGCTCGCTTTCCTGCAGACGGTGCCGTCGCTGGCGCTTTTCGCATTGCTCATCGGCCCCTTTGCCTGGCTCGCGCATGCATGGCCCGCATTGGGCGCGGTGGGCTTTGGAGGCACCGGCGCCGCGCCCGCCGTGTTCGCGCTGCTGCTGTACGCCTTGCTTCCCGTGGTGCGTTACACCGTCGCCGGCCTGGATGCCGTGCCGGGTGACGCACGCGAGGCGGCGCGTGGCCTGGGCATGAGCCGGGCGCAGCTGCTGTGGCGCGTGCAACTGCCGCTCGGGTGGCCGGTGTTGCTCGCGGGACTGCGGATCGTCGCGGTGCAGACGATCGGCCTCGCGGCGGTCGCGGCGCTGATCGGCGCGGGCGGGCTCGGCCGCTTCGTCTTCCTCGGTATCGGGCAGGGCGCGATGGACATGGTGCTGCTGGGCACACTCGCCATTATCGTCCTGGCCCTTGCCGCGGACCTTCTATTCCAGGGTTTGCTGGCCCTCACGGAGCGTCGCGCATGATCGAGTTCGACCACGTCCATAAACGTTTCGGCGAACAGGTGGTGATCGACGATCTCTCGCTGCGCATCGATGATGGCGAGTTCTTCGTGCTGGTGGGCCCGTCCGGGTCGGGCAAGTCCACGCTGTTGCGCACGGTGAACCGGCTCGTGCCTGTGGACTCGGGGCAGGTGCGGGTGAACGGCGAAGACGTTGCGACACGCGACGTGGAAGCCTTGCGCCGGGGCATCGGTTACGCGATCCAGTCGGTGGGATTGTTTCCACATCGCACCGTCGCCGAGAACATCGCGACGGTGCCGCGCCTGCTGCATTGGCCTGAGTCCGAGATACGCGCGCGCACCGCCGAACTGCTCTCACTCCTTCGTCTCGACGAACCCGGCATGGGCGCGCGTTACCCGCACACGCTGTCGGGGGGACAGCAGCAACGCGTCGGCGTGGCCAGGGCGCTCGCGGCGCGGCCACGCATCGTGCTGATGGACGAACCGTTCGGAGCGCTCGATCCGCTTACCCGCGAATCCCTCCAGACCAGCCTCAAGGCGATCCAGCGCGATACGGGAACGACGATCCTCTTCGTCACGCACGACATGGACGAGGCATTCGGCCTCGGCGACCGTGTCGGCCTGATGCTCGACGGCGGCCTCGTACAGGTGGGAACGCCGCTGGACCTGCTGCACGCCCCGGCGGACGAGCGCGTACGCGACTTCGTCGGTGGCACGCGTGCGAGCCTGCGCGAACTCGCCGTGCGCACCGTTCGCGACAGCATGCGCCGCGGCGAGTACGCCGACGGCGATCCGGTCGATGCCGGTGCCTCCTTGCAGGACGCGCTGGGCGCGATGCTCTCCCAGGGCCGCGACCGCCTGCCCGTGCGCGAGCACGGCGAGGGGGTGGGTGCGATCGTGCTGGCGGACCTCGTGGCGCGCCGCGCATGAGGGTGGTCGCCCCCTTGGCGTTGCTTGTCGCGCTGCTTGTCGGGCTGCCGCACGCGACCGGATGGTTCCACGCCTGGCAACCGGAACTGTCGCATCCGTTGTACACGCGCCACTCGTTCCTCGCGCTCACGCTCGCGCATGTAGGACTCGTCGCTGTCGCCACGGTGGTGGCCGTTGCGGTAGGCCTTGGCTTGGGTATCGTCGCCACGCGTCCGGCGGGGCGTTCGCTGCTCCCCACGGTTCGCGCGATCGCTGTCATCGGCCAGACCGTGCCGCCTGTCGCGGTACTCGCGATCGCAGTGCCTCTACTCGGGTTCGGCGCCGCACCGACACTGCTGGCGCTGGTGCTTTACGGCGTGCTGCCCGTGCTGGGACAGACCGTGGCGGGCCTCGACCAGGTGCCGCCTGCCGCACTGCACGCGGCGGACGGCATGGGCTATGGCCGCTGGCGCCGCCTCGTCGACGTGGAACTGCCGCTGGCCGCGGGGCCGATCATGGCCGGCGTGCGCCTGTCGGCCATCGTGGGTGTCGGCACCGCCACGATCGGCTCCGCCGTGGGCGCGACGACGCTTGGCTCCCCGATCGTCGAAGGGTTGGTGGGAAACAATGCCGCCTATGTCGTGCAGGGCGCCCTGCTGGTGGGCGCCCTGGCGTTGACGGTGGACGGAATGCTCGCCGTGCTTGAACGGAAGTTGCGCGGGATCGAGGCTTAGTGCCTTACCAGATCCGCACGCGTTGCTTCGGATCGAGGTACAGCTTCTGTCCCGGCTTCGGCTGGAAGGCGTCGTACCAGGGATCGAGGTTGCGCACCGTCTGCGCACGGAACTGCCCGGGCGCGTGCCCGTCGCCGATGACCTGCTGGCGCAGCGCCGCGTCGCGTGTCTTCGTGCGCCACGACTGCGCGAAGGCGAGGAAGAAACGCTGGTCGCCGGTGAGTCCGTCGATGACCGGCGCCGGCTTGCCGCCCAGGCTCTCCTTGTACGCCGCATAGGCGATGGCGAGGCCCGAGACATCGGCGATGTTCTCGCCCAGTGTCTGCTGGCCGTTGATATGCAGGCCCGGCAGCGCTTCGTACTGGTTGAACTGCTGCACCAGGCGCTGGCCGGCTTCCTTGAAGTGCTTCTCGTCGGCCGGGGTCCACCAGTTGGCGAGACGGCCCTGCGCGTCGAACTCGGCGCCGGTGTTGTCGAAGCTGTGGCTGATCTCGTGGCCGATCACCGCGCCGATGGAGCCATAGTTCGCCGCCGGGTCCGCCTTCGGGTCGAAGAACGGCGCTTCCAGGATGGCGGCCGGGAAATTCAGCGCATTCTGCAGCGGCAGGTTCACCGCGTTCACCGTCTGCGGCGTCATCCACCATTCGTCGCGATCCACCGGCTTGCCCAGCTTGGCGACCTGATGCCGATATTCGGCAAGTTCGGCGCGCTGGTGGTTGCCGAGCGGATCGTCCGGCCGGACTTCCAGCTTCGAGTAGTCGCGCCAGGTGTCCGGATAACCGACACCGACCTTGACGGTGGCGATCTTCGCCTTGGCCTTCTGCTTGGTGGCCGCCGACATCCAGTCGAGCGTGTCCACGCGCGCGTCGAACGCCTTCAGGATGTTCTTCACCATGTCCTGCACTTCCGAGCGGGACGAGGCGGGGAAGTACTTCTTCACGTAGATCTGGCCGACGGCGTCGCCGAGGTCGGTGTTCACCCGGCCCACGCCGCGCTTCCAGCGATCGCGCTGCTTCGGCGTGCCGGTGAGGGTCTTGCCGTAGAAGCCGAAGGCCAGATCGTCATAGGCCTTGGGCAGGAGGCCCGCGGCGTTCTCGTTGATGGTGTGGAAGCGCAGCCAGGCCTTCCAGGTGTCCAGCGGCTCGCTGGCCACGAGGGCGGCGAATTTCGTGACGGTGCCCGGCTGCCAGACGATGAAGGTGGGCTGGTCGTCGAGCCCGGCCGCCTTGAAGTACGCGTTCCAGTCGATACCCGGCGCCTTGCTGCCGAAGCTGGTGCGCGGCCAGGGGTTGTTGGCCTTGTGGATGTCCTCGCTTTCGACGATGGATTGCTGTGCCTGGGCCAGCTTCGTCTCCAGCGCCACGATGGCCTTCGCCTTCGCCGCCGCGTCGGGCGTACCGGCCTGGGCCAGGATCGCCTGCACATAGGCCTCGTACTTCGTGCGCGCCTCGACCATGTCCTTGTCGTTCTTCAGGTAGTAGTCGCGGTTGGGCATGCCCAGGCCGCCCTGCAACAAGTAAGGAACGTTCTTCGAGGGATCTTCCAGCCCCTGCGCGACGAACAGTCCCAACAGGTGCTCGGTGTCGAGGTTGGTCGCGTTGATCGGATCCACGTCGGCCCTCAGTTGCGCGCCGAGTGCGGTGGACAGCTCGCCCTTGTCCTTGATGGCGTCGATGGCCGCCAGCGCCGGCTTCAGGGGATCCAGCCCGGCCTTCTCGATGGCGGCCTCGTCCATGTAGGCCTTGTAGTAGTCGGCGATCAGGCGCTCGTTGCTGCCCACCGCGGGATTCCCTTCGCCCGCCGCCTTGATGAGTTCGGCGTTGCGCTTCTCCGCCTTCTGGAACACCTCGAGGAACACACCCGTGCTGGCCCGGTCCGCCGGAATCTCGGCGGTCTTCTTCCACGTGCCGTTGGCATAGCCGTCGAAATCGTCGCCGGGTTGCACCGAGCGATCGATGCCCTTCGTGTCGATACCGGACGGCGGTGCAGCGAGGGCGCTGGTGGAAGCGAGGCCGCAGGCGATCGAGGCGGCAAGGAGCCGATGGATAGTGGCCATGGAGGGTGCCCTTCGTGATTGGTATGCACACGATAGTCGCCGCCATGGGCCTTGTGTCCATGACCGATGGACTAGGCGCAAGGCCACCCTCACCGCCAACGAAGCCCTGCCTGCGATGTGCCCTAATGGCCGTCGGTCCCGCAACGGGACCGTACCAGGGCGGGCCGCGGGGCGCCCCGGCTCGCCTGACCATCCTTGGCAGATCTTTAGGGAGATCTATATGAACGCACGTTTCGAACTCAACGGTCCGCAGACCGATATCGCCAGCTATCCCACCTGGGCACAGGACATGGTCGCGTCCTGTGAGGATGCCCGCCGCGGTATCGTCAGCCACGACATGTGGGCGGCCATGTGTGCCGCCACGCTCGACCGGCAGACCACCCGGAACTTCATGGTGGGCGTGTGGCCCGTCATCGAGCGCTTCCCGGGCTACATGTCGCACAGCCTGCTGAAGACCCGTTTCGGCCGCAGTCCGGGCGACGATCTCGCCCGGCGTTGGCTGGTGCGGAACATCCGCGTGGAGCAGAACCACGCGGAGTACTGGCTGAACTGGGCGGAGAGCGCGGGGGTGCCGCGGGCCGAGGTTCTGGCCGCGGAACCGCCGAAGGGCACCCAGGCCCTGGCCGACTGGTGCGAGGAGGTAAGCCGTAACGACTCGCTGGCCGCGGGCATCGCCGCGACCAACTATGCGGTGGAGGGGGCGACCGGGGACTGGTCGCAGCTGGTGTACGAAAGCACGACCTATGCCGAAAGCCTGCCGATTTCCGGCCGAAAAGCCGGCCTTCGCTGGCTTCAGCTGCACGCCGCCTATGACGATACCCATCCTTGGGAGGCGCTGGAAATCGTGTGCACGCTGCTCGGCGGCAACCCCCCTGTGGACCAGGTGGAGCACATAAGGGAATGTGTACGCCGTAGCTATGTGAGCATGAGCATCACCCTCGACCGCTGCATGGACGCGACGAGCACCGTGCGCAAGTGGAACGAGGCGGCCGCGTGACTCGCAAGTTGGCCGGAAATTAGCGCACTATCCGTCAGGTTCGGGAACTAGAGGATCCGATGCGCCCAGAGGCCAGCCACCAACAACTCCTGTCGCGGCGCCTCAGGCCCCTGGCCTATGCGCTCGTGGCGGTCGTGGGGCTGATCCTCACCCTGACGTGGGTCGCGATGCAGACCCAGGTGACTCTCGCCGGTTTCCTCAACGGCGAGAGTCTTTGGTCGAAGGCCCAGAAGCAGGCCGTGATCGACCTGGACGAATATGCCGCCCATGGCCGGCCCGCGGACCTCGCCGGCTTCCGGCGGAACTACGCGGTGCTGGTGGCCGACAGGCAGGCACGCGACGCCATCGCCAGTGGCAGTTTTTCCCATGCCGACGTGGAGAACGACTTCGCGCGCGGTGGGGTGATCCCGGAAGCCATTCCCGGGATGGTATTCATCTTTCAGTATTTTTCCGGCATGCCGTACGTGCGCGAGGCCGTGGCGGAGTGGCGGTCGGTCGACGACAGCCTTACCGAACTGAATGCGATCGCCGTTCGCCTCGAGCGGGGATACACGGCCGGCACGCTCGAGCCCGAGGCCGCGGCGGGCGAGCGGACGCGGATCGCGGCGCTCAATAACTACATCGAGCCACGCGCCAAGGCCTTCTCGTTGGACATCGCCAACGGGGCGTCATGGCTGGGACGCGTGCTGTTCTTCCTGGTGCTGTGTGTCGCGGCCGTGGCATCGCTGCTCTGGCTGCGCCTGGCGCAGCACATCCTCGCCGGCATCCGCGGCACGGAGGAACGCTACAGCCTTCTGTTCGACAGCGCGGCCGACGCCATCTTCATGGTGGACCAGGAAACCGGCCGCATCCTCGATGCGAACGACCGGGCGGCGGCCTGGCTGGGCTGTTCGCGCGCCGAGCTTACCGGCGTGGAACTGGCCAGCCTCTTCGTGGAGGGCTCGCCGGAGACGGGCGAGGGACTGCTTCGCAGTGCCGATGGCAATACCCGGCCCGTGGAGACCCAGAGCAGCCTCGTCGCGTGGGGCGAGCGCCAGGTGTCGCAGGCCATCGTGCGCGATGTGTCCGACCGCGTGGCCATGGAGCAGGAGCGCAAGATCGCCGCCGAGGCCCTGGCCAGTATTGCCGAAGGCGTGATCATCGCCGACGCCGATCGCCGCGTGACCACGGCGAATGCCGCGCACGCCAAGCTCACCGGCTTCCCTGCACAGGCACTGCGGCGCACGCGCTTCGACGCCACCCGCACACTGCCCGACGGGCGGCCCCTTCCGCAGACCCTGTGGGACGACATCGCCGCGGGCGACAACTGGCTGGGCGAGGTGGAAAGCCGCCGCGCCGACGGCAGCACCTATCCCGAGCTCATGAGCATCAGCACCATCCGCGACCGCGAGGGACGTCCCCAGCACTACGTGGCGGTGGTCTCCGACATCACGGCACGCAAGGCCGACCGCCAGCGCCTGCAACACCTGGCCACGCACGATCCGCTGACCGGGCTCGTCACCCGCTCCGAATTCGAGCGGCGCTGCGCCGAGGCGATCACCCGCGCCGCCCATGAACGGGGCGCGGTGGCGGTGCTGTTCGTGGACCTGGACGCCTTCAAGGTGGTGAACGACAGCTACAGCCACGCGATCGGTGATGCCTTGCTGATGCGCGTGGCCGAGCGCATCCGCGCCCAGCTGGCGCCGCACGATGTGGCCGGCCGCATCGGCGGCGATGAATTCACGGTACTCCTCGCGGACCTGCGTTCGCGCGAAGAGGCACTGCTGGTGGCGGAGGCGATGCTGGCGGCGCTTGCCCGCCCCTTCGACCTGGGCGACTACGAACTCTTCGTCAGCGCGAGCATCGGCATTGCCGGCTATCCGCTGGACGGCAACGACGCGGTTACGCTGATCGCGAATGCCGACGCCGCGATGTATGTGGCCAAGACCGAAGAGCGCAACGCACTGCGTTTCTACACGCCCAAGATGCACGCGGACGCGCGGCGCCGCCTGAAGCTCGCGTCGGAACTGCGCCAGGCGCTGACGCGCAATGAATTCCAGCTTGTCTATCAGCCCAGCGTGGAAATGAAGAGCGGCCGCATCGTCGCCGTCGAGGCACTGATCCGCTGGCGTCACCCGGAACGCGGGCAGATAGCGCCCGACGAGTTCATCCCCATCGCGGAAAGTCTCGGCCTCATCCGCCAGATCGACCAGTGGGTGCTGGAAAACGCATCCCGGCAGCTGGTGGCCTGGGACGAGGCGCGCCTGCCGGCCCTGCGCATGGCCGTGAACGTGTCCGCGGGTTCGTTTGGCCATCCCGACTTCCTGCATGGCGTCAGCGAGGCGCTTCGCGAAAGCGGCATCCCGCCGAACCGCCTGCTCGTCGAACTCACGGAAAGCGCCATCCTCCGCCTGGGAGAGGAGACGCATCGGGCCATGCAGGCCTTGCACAACCTCGGCGTGGCAGTGGCCATCGACGACTTCGGCACGGGCTATTCGTCGCTCGCGTACCTGAAGCTGCCGGCGGTGGCGTACCTGAAGATCGATCGCTCCTTCGTCACCGGCTTGCCGACGAACCCGAACGACGTGGCGATCACCGAGGCGATGGTGGCCATCGCGCGCAGCCTCGACCTGCACACCATCGCCGAAGGCATCGAAACGGAAGGCCAGCACGAGTTCCTGCTTCGTGCCGGCTGTCAGGAAGGGCAGGGGTTCCTTTATTCGCGGCCGCTGCCGCCCGACGAAATCGAGCGCCTCCTCGCGCCGAAGACAACGCGCGGCAAGCGCCTGTCGTTGGTGCCGCCCAAGCGCGCTTGAGCGGCCGTTGCCCTCAGAGGGAAGCGAAGACCGCTTTTGCCGCCGCTAGCGTCGCGTCGATTTCCGTCTCTCCGTGCGCGCTCGATACGAAGCCCGCCTCGAAGGCGGAGGGTGCGAGGTAGACGCCGCGCTCCAGCATCCCGTGGAAGAACCGGTTGAAGCGGCCAACGTCCGCGGCCGTGGCTTGCGCATAGCTCTCCACCGTTTCCTCGGTGAAGAAGAGGCCGAACATGGCGCCGACACGGTTCACGCTGAAGGGCACGCCGGCCTCCCGCGCGGCATCGAGCAGGCCGTCGGTGAGGCGTACCGTGCGCGCCGCGAGGTCGTCGTGGAAGCCGGGTGCCTGGATGAGTTCCAGCATGGCCAGGCCCGCGGCCATCGCCACCGGATTTCCCGACAAGGTGCCGGCCTGGTAGATCGGACCGGCTGGCGCCACTTGCTCCATGAGGTCGCGGCGTCCGCCATAGGCGCCGACCGGCATGCCGCCACCGATGATCTTGCCGAAACAGGTGAGGTCAGGCGTGATGCCGTAGTAGGCCTGTGCGCCGCCGAGCGCGACGCGGAAGCCGGTCATCACCTCGTCGAAGATCAGCAGCGTGCCATGCTCCGTGCAGAGGTCGCGCAAGGCCTGCAGGTAACCCTCCTTCGGCGGGATGCAGTTCATGTTGCCGGCCACCGGCTCGATGATGAGGCCCGCGATGTCGTGGCCCTCCAGCGCGAACAGCGTGCGCGCCGCATCGATGTCGTTGAACGGCAGGGTCAGCGTCAGGTCGGCCGCCGCCTTCGGCACGCCGGGGGAGGTCGGCACGCCGAACGTGAGCGCGCCCGATCCCGCCTTCACCAGGAAGCTGTCGCCGTGGCCGTGGTAGCAGCCCTCGAACTTCACGATCTTGCTGCGGCCCGTGGCGCCGCGGGCCAGGCGAATGGCCGACATCGTGGCTTCGGTGCCGGAGTTCACCATGCGCACCATCTCGACGGACGGAACGATCGACACGATGGTCTCGGCCATCGTGACTTCCGCGGGGCAGGGCGTGCCGAACGAAAGGCCGTCGCGGACCGCGCGCTCCACCGCTTCGCGCACGGCGGGGTGGTTGTGGCCGACGATCATCGGGCCCCAGGAGCCGACATAGTCGATGTAGCGGTTGCCCTCGACGTCCCACAGGTAGGCGCCATCCGCACGCGCGGTGAAGAACGGCTCGCCGCCCACCGACTTGAAAGCACGCACGGGCGAGTTCACGCCACCGGGCAACAACTGTCGGGCGCGGGCGAAGAGTTCGTGGTTCGTGGTCATCGAATGAGTCCGGGACGTGGGTCGAAGAGGTCGGCGAAACGGCGTGTGGCCGTCTGGATATCCGGTGCGGCGAAAATGGCGGAAACCACGGCCAGATAATCGGCGCCGGCACCGATCAGTACCCGCGCATTGTCGACGGTGATGCCGCCGATCGCCACGATCGGCAGCCCCAGGGCCTTCGCCTGCGTCAATACGTCATGGGAGGCCACCGGCGCATGCGGTTTCGTCGTGGAGGGATACATCGCACCGAAGGCGAGGTAATCCGCCCCTTCCGCCTTGAGCTGGCGCGCTCGCTCGAGGGAGCCGTAGCAGGACACGCCGATGATCGCGTCGGGGCCAAGGGCCGCCCTGGCTTCCGCGATGGAGACGTCTTCACGTCCCAGGTGCACGCCGCCACCCGTCTCGCCGGCCAGCGCGACGTCGTCGTTAACGACGAAGGGCACCTCGTAGCGGGCGCAGATCCGTGAGATCTCGTCCGCCTCGGAGCGCCTGCGTTCGGCGTCGGTCGTCTTGTCCCGGTACTGCAAGAGGCGGGCTCCGCCTGCCAGGGCGGCTTCGACCGCTGCGAACAGGTCGTCGCGGGGGCCGTCGGTGATGGCGTAGATTCCCTTTCCCGAGGGCCGGGACCGTAGAAGCGTCGTCATGGTGTTCCTTGGGTTTGAGCGCGGGGGGTGACAGAATGAGGGACTATCCGCACGTTGACTACACGCAAAGCCATGAGCCAGAGCACCGAAACCACCACCCGCAAATGGATGTGCGTCGTTTGCGGCTTCATCTATGACGAGGCGCTGGGCCTGCCGGACGAGGGCATCGAGCCGGGTACCCGTTGGGAAGACATCCCCGACACCTGGACCTGCCCGGACTGCGGCGTGACCAAGGACGACTTCGAGATGGTCGAGCTCGACTGACGCGGTTACGAGAGGGGGCGGACACAATTTCGCCCCAATTCGCCAGCGATTGCGCAGGAAAACCTGCTTCCATGGTCCCAGGCCGCGCAACGCGGCCATCAGCGGAGGAAGCGGTCATGCAGCGATTCATCCCCTTCGACGACCAATGGGACGAGCTTGCCGGCCTCGATCCGGCCCAGCTCGTCCCGTACCACGTGGGCGTGCCCTGCGAACACGGGCTGTCGCCGGATCAGCGGACGGAACCCGGCTCACCCTCCACGGCAAGCGACTCACCGACCTTCAGGCCCAGTTTTCCGGCGGTGCCCGCCGGCACTTCCAGGACATAGCGGGCATTCCCGTCGCTGGGATAGATGGCGCACGGATCGGCCTTGCACGGCAGCGCATTGAGCTGCATCGAGACGAGTTTCCGGTCCTTGTCGAAGTAGAGGATGTCCAGCGGGATCAGCGTGTTCTTCATCCAGAACGCGCGCGGCTGGTCGTCCGGAAAGATGAAGAGCATGCTGTGATCCGCCGCGAGCGACGTGCGGTTCATCAACCCGAGTTCGCGCGACGCGTCGTCGGTGGCGAATTCGGTGGAAAAAACCTTCCCGTGCAGCGTCACGGAGGGCTTGTCGGCGGCATGCGCGCCCAGGGAAAGCACCAGCAGAACCGCCGGCAGGAACCGCTTCGACATCGTCTGACCTTATTAGTGTGGAAGGGACTCGCGGAGTCTACCGCGCGAACATCTTCCGAAAAGATGTCGAGACCCCCTTCACACCGATGCGAGGTCGGCCTATACTTTCAATCCCTCGCGACGAAAGCCTCCCTGCGAGGGGTTCCGAAGCGTCAGCCACCTCGAAAATAAGCATCACGAGGGTGTTGACGGACAGGAAAAACGATATAGAATGGGCGGCTCACCTCGGGACG